>JAACFI010000111.1 GCA_009937575.1 Haliea sp. | reverse complement strand
CCCGGCGCCAGTTGCTGTTCCTGCAACAGGTAGGCCTCTCCGGGTGCCACATAGACGTGGCCCCGCTCTGTTACCAGTCCCGCGATCTCCGGTATGACCGGCTGGCTGAGGCGCGCGGGATCGCCTGCAATCCAACCCCGGTTGACCAGGACCGTGTCGCCACTGTCCTCCAGCTCCATCAGCGCGAGTACCTCGTAGCCGAATTTGCCCTTTAGGATACGATTGTCCAGCAGGAAATACTCGCCCTCCCGGTAACGACCTGTCACCGTCACTGGCCGATAAGCCAGTTGATCCGACCCGTCGTGCCACAGTTCTTCCAGCGGGGCAGGGGGCTGGGCCTGCCGCTGTTCCCAGGCCAGCGAGAGCTCAGCCTTCTCTTCCTCCCGCTGCAGCTGCCAGAAGCCCAGGTTAACCATCACCGACACCATCACCAGCGTGAACAGGGTGATGCGCCATTCCGGGTCAAACCTGAAACCCACCGTTCCCGTGGCCATGCTATGCTGCTCCGCCAAACCGCGTCGGGCCCGGGCTATACTGCGCCGGCAAAGCAAAGGAGATAGACATTGTTAAAGGCTGCGATTGTAGTATTGATGCTGGCGCTGGTGGCCAGCCTGGGAAGCGGTTTCTACTTCCTGATGATCGACCAGGGCGACAAGAATAAACGACGTACCTTCCATTCCCTGGGAGTCCGGCTCAGCCTGGCGGTCGCGCTGGCCGTCCTCATTGTCTACGGCGTGGCCAGTGGCCAACTGGGTAACCGAAATCCCTGGGATGCAGGCCCAAGGCCCCAGGCATCCCAGGAAAATCCTTCCAACTGAGCGCTCTTACAATATATAGACGAACAGGAACAGGAACACCCACACCACGTCCACGAAGTGCCAGTACCAGCTGGACGCCTCGAAACCGAAGTGATCATCAGCGGTAAAGTGCCCGCCTCTGACTGAGCGCAGGAACTGGATCAGCAACATGGTCATACCCATGAGTACGTGGAAACCGTGGAAGCCGGTCAACATGAAGAAAGTCGAACCATAGATGCCGGCATTCATGGTCAGCCCGAAATGTGCCTGGACTACCAGGAAGATCATTCCCAGGGCCACAGTAATACCCAGCCACAGGTTGAACTTCTTCCTGTTGCCGTCAAGGATGCCCATGTGGGCAATGTGGCAGGTGAAGCTGGAGGTCAGCAGGATAATGGTATTCCACAGTGGCAACCAGGCATACCAGGCGTGGGCGGAGGCAAAAGCCATACTGGTCTCGGCGCTGGTAAAGGAACCATTATTGGCAATCGGCTGGGCCGCGGCACCACCCACCGCTTCCTGCGGGGTCTGCATCATGGGCCAGCTGAATTCAAAGCCCTCCCACAACAGGCCGTTCATTCGCCCGGCGTCTCCTTCACCGGCCAACCAGGGGCCAACCAGGGTGCGCACGTAGAACAGGGCGCCGAAGAAGGCAAAGAAAAACATCACCTCGGAAAAGATGAACCAGAACATGCCTAGCACATAGGACCTCTTCAGCTGGGCGCTGTTCATCCCGGCGATATTTTCCTTGATCGCTATTCGGAACCAGGAGAACAGCGTGGCCAGGAAGAAGAACAGCCCGCATATGAAAATGGTCCAGGAACTGGTCGTCTCGTTGGGGTCGCCGAAGGTCATGTCATTCATGATGCTGGCGGCACCATAAATACTCAGGACCAGGCCGATGGTGGCACATACGGCCAGTTTGCTCTTCTCGGGTACGTAATACTTTTCGTACTCTGTGGAAGTCTGACTTGTCATTTTGTCTCTCCGTTTATATGACGCGGGTCCCCCGACCCGCGCATCAGCGAGCGGCCACCGAGCCGTTCACCATATCGGTTACATCAAATATCGTATAGGACAGGGTGATGGTTTTGATATCCCTGGGCAAATCCTGGTCGACTATAAATTGCAGCGGCATGTCCGCAGCGCTCTCACCCTCCAGGGGCTGCTGGTTGAAGCAGAAACACTCGGTCTTGTGAAAGTACTCCGCGGCCCGGGCCGGCGATACACTGGGGATCGCCTGGGCCACCATGGCTTTCGGCAGCGGGTTGCGGGCAAAGAACACCGTGTCGTTTACCGCGCCCGGGTGAACTTTCATCGCTGTCTGGCTGGGACCGAATTCCCAGGGCATACCTTCATTATTGGTGGCCACAAACTGCACGGTAACCACGCGTTCCTCGTCAACGCCGGCCTGTACCGCAGTATAGGCCTGCCCGGAGGTTTTGCCGTTGATCCCCAGGGCATCACACAGCACGTCGTACAGGGGCACCATCACCACGAAAACAAACGCGAACATAGCCACCGCTACCGTCACCAGTTTGATGACGGTATCGATAGCGGGGTTCGCGCTGAGCCGGATCACGTGCAGTAGCGCTTAAGAGTGCGCATGAGCCGGGTCGATCTTCGGCGGTGTCTCAAAAGTGTGGTAGGGCGCCGGGGTGGGTAGTGTCCACTCCAGGCCTTCCGCACCGTCCCATACCTTCTCGTCGCTCACCGGCTTGCCGGCCACGATGGTCGCGATCACGTTGTACAGGAACAGGATCTGTGAGGCGCCGTAAATAAACGCGCCGACACTGGACATCATGTTGAAATCGGTGAACTGCAGCGCGTAGTCCGGGATACGGCGCGGCATGCCCGCCAGTCCCACGAAATGCTGCGGGAAAAAGGTCAGGTTGAAGCCGATAAAAGATATCCAGAAGTGGGTCTTACCCATGGATTCGTTGTACATCCGGCCACACCACTTTGGCAGCCAGTAGTACACCGCGGCGGTCATTGAGAATACCGCGCCGGCCACCATAACGTAGTGGAAATGGGCCACCACGAAATAGCTGTCGTGGTACTGGAAGTCAGAGGGCGCTATGGACAACATCAGCCCGGTGAATCCACCGAGGGTAAATAGCACCAGGAAGCCGAGGGAGAACAGCATCGGGGTTTCAAAGCTCAGTGCTCCGCGCCACATGGTGCTGACCCAGTTGAACACCTTCACCCCGGTGGGCACCGCGATCAGCATGGTAGCGTACATAAAGAACAGCTCACCGGCGATCGGCATACCCACCGTGTACATATGGTGAGCCCACACGATAAACGACAGGAAGGCGATGGACGCGGTGGCGTACACCATGGAGTCGTAGCCGAACAGCGGCTTGCGGGAGAACGCGGGAATAATCTGCGACACCACACCGAATGCCGGCAAAATGATAATGTACACCTCGGGGTGACCGAAGAACCAGAATACGTGCTGGAACAGAACCGGGTCACCGCCACCCGCGGCAGAGAAGAAGCTGGTGCCGAAGTGGATGTCCATCAGCATCATGGTTACCGCACCCGCCAGAACCGGCATTACCGCAACCAGCAGGAAGGCGGTGATCAGCCAGGTCCAGACGAACAGGGGCATCTTCATGTAGGTCATGCCCGGGGCACGCATATTCATCACCGTGGCGATGATATTGATGGAGCCCATGATGGATGACAAACCCAGTACGTGTACCGAGAAGATGAAAAAGGTCACTGACGGCGGTGCGTAAGTGGTGGACAGGGGCGCGTAGAAAGTCCAGCCGAATGCCGGGGCGCCGCCTTCCATGAACAGGGTGGATGCCAGCAGCAGGAAAGTCGGCGGCAGGATCCAGAAACTCCAGTTGTTCATCCGCGGCAGGGCCATATCCGGTGCCCCGATCATCATCGGGATCAGCCAGTTGGCCAGGCCGACGAAGGAGGGCATGATCGCCCCGAACACCATGACCAGGCCGTGCAGGGTGGTCATCTGGTTGAAGAACGCAGGATCCACCAACTGCATGCCGGGCTGGAACAGTTCGGCCCGGATGACCATGGCGAAAAAGCCGCCCAGGATAAACATTGCAAAAGAGAACCACAGGTACATGGTTCCGATATCTTTGTGGTTGGTGGTGAAAAGCCACCGACCGAGGCCCTTGGCAGGACCGTGATGATGATCGCCCATCGTTAACTCCTCCAATTAGCCTTTCTTGTGGTTGAAGACATCAATGGGCTGAACCATGTCACCCATATTGTTGCCGAAAGCGTTGCGCTGGTATGTCACCACCGCCGCCATGTCGACGTCGTTGAGCTGGCCGCCAAAGGCCTGCATCGCGGTCCCGGGCACGCCGTTGATACCCACGTCGAGGTGACCGCCCAATTCGCCGGTGGCGATGGCACTGTCTGCTATCGGCGTACCCACACCACCTTCACCATTGGCGCCGTGGCAGGCCAGGCAGTTGCGGTCGTAAACCGCCTTGCCGCGCTCCATCAGCTCGTCCATGGTGAAAGTCTGTGCCATCAGCGCCTTGATCTCGGCCGCTTCCGTCTGCTTGGCGCCCAGCCACTCGTCGTACTCCTGCCGGCTTACCACGTTGACCACGATGGGCATGAAGCCGTGGTCCTTGCCACAAAGCTCCGCACACTGGCCGCGATAGATGCCGGCCTCACTGGTGCGGGTCCAGGCCTCGTTGATGAAGCCGGGGATAGCGTCTTTCTTTACCGCCAGCTCGGGTACCCACCAGGAGTGGATCACATCGTTGGCGGTGATCAGGAAACGCACCTTGGTGTTCTCCGGGATAACCACGGGCTCGTCCACTTCCAGCAGGTAGTGTTCGCCCTTTTTCTCGGTGTTGTAAATTTCGCTCCGGGGGGTCCGCAGGTTACTGAAAAAGCTGACGTTTTCGCCATCTTCGTCCAGGTACTCGTACTTCCACTTCCACTGGTAGCCGGTAACCAGGATGTCCATTTCGGCTTCATCGTGGTCGTAAATCGACAGCAGGGTGGATGTGGCGGGTACCGCCATGCCGATCAGGATCAGGAAGGGAATAACCGTCCAGGCGATCTCGACCGTGGTGCTTTCGTGGAATGTGGCAGGCGTTACACCCTTAGACTTGCGGTGGTAGATGATGGAATAGAACATCACCCCGAATACACCGATACCAATGATGGTGCAGATACCGAGGATGATCATGTGCAGGTCGAATATCTGCTTGCCCACCTCGGTTACACCAGGCGACATGTTCATCTGGTTAACTTCACCACCGGCCGCCATAACCGTGGCGCCCATCAGCATCAGCACAGGACCAAGCGCGAGCTTTATCAGCCGCTTCGCTTCAAAACACATTTCCCGTGTCTCCATTAGTAGAAAGATTATCCCCCCAACCGGCATTTCATTGTTGTCACCGAACTGGCCCGGCAGGCCGGGACAGGTAAACCACACCTCTCCTGTAAAGCCCCGGGGCTGAGGGAAAAAGCGCGACGACGGTGTGAACTTGCCAGCTGACTTCTCTTTGCTGCCAGTGCGACAATAGGTCGCACTGGCAAAACGCGGGGATTATAGCGAAAGCGGCGGGCAAATCCTACAAACTTGCAGCAATTGTAGGGTCTTCAACGCCACTGCATGGGTTTTCGTTCCCGCAACAACCCGTTCGAGCGCGATATATGGCTAGCAGGCGACAGCTGGACCACAAGATATGGGGTATCGCCTGGCCGGCAATCCTGTCCAATATTTCTGTGCCGCTGCTGGGACTGGTAGATGCGGCCATACTGGGGCACCTGGGGAGCACGCACTATCTTGGCGCGGTGGCCATTGGCAGCGCGTTGTTGTCATTCCTCTACTGGGGTTTCAGTTTCCTTCGCATGGGCACCACGGGACTGGTCGCCAAAGCTGTCGGGGCAGGGGAGTTGGACCGCGCCGTCCTGGTACTGGCCCAGTCCGGCGTCCTGGCCCTGGTCCTGGCGGTCGCGGTGATCGCCCTCCATCCGCTCTGGCTGCAGCTGGGATTCCTGTTGATGGCACCACAGGCAGAGCTGCTGCCTCTGGCGAACAGCTACGCCACCATCCGCATCTTCAGTGCCCCGGCAGTTCTTGTGACTTACACCATCGTCGGTTGGTTTATCGGCCGCCAGAACACGCGCTGGCCGATGCTTATCATGGTATCGACCAATGCCGCCAATATCGCCCTGGATTTCCTGTTCATCATCGGCCTGGGGCTCAACAGTGACGGAGCTGCACTGGCAACCCTGGTGGCGGAATACCTCGGCTGCAGTCTGGCGCTTTACGCGGCCTGGCACAGCCTGCCGCAAGCGCCCGGCCGGGACCTGTACCGGCGCCTGTTATCGCTGCCCGCCTACCGCGACTTGCTGCGCAGCAATCGCCACCTGTTCCTGCGCACAGTCACCCTGCTGTTCAGCTTCGCTTTCTTCACTGCCATGGGAGACAAGCTGGGAGCGGATACCCTGGCAGCCAATACCCTCATGATGCAGCTGGTCTTCCTGGCGGCCTTCGGCATGGACGGTTTCGCTTTCGCCGCCGAGGGCCTGGCGGGAACCGCGCTGGGCGCGCGCGACCTGGAAAAATTCGGTGCCGTGGTCCGGCGCTGCAGCTTCTGGTGTGGCCTCAGCGCCGGGGTCTTGTCCCTGCTATTCCTGCTCGGCCACATTCCACTGTTTGCACTGCTCACCAGTATTCCCGAGGTAAACGCAATCATGCTGCAGCACCGCGCCTGGTTGATCGCGCTGCCCCTGGTAGCCGCGCCCAGTTACCTGCTGGACGGGGTGTTCATCGGCAGTGCCGAGACCCGCTACATGATGACCACCATGCTGTTCAGCACCCTGTGCATCTACCTGCCTGTGTGGTACCTGACCCGCGGCTGGGGAAACCACGGCCTGTGGCTGGCTTTCACTGCTTTCAATGCTGCCCGTGGCATAACCCTGTACCACTATTTCCAGCGCCTGGGGCGCAGCGGAGGATGGCTTCCGGCATCCGGCGGAAATACACAGTAGCGAAATAGCGTGAATGTACTAGCCTGAAGATTACCCTCAACCTGTCCACAAGTCTGGTGGAAGCATGGATACACCGGGTATCAGGGAGACCATCTGTGCCGCACTCCGAACGGAGAGCGACAGCGGTCTTTTGCGCCAGCGACTGGAGCAACAACTGCCCCAGCTGCGCGAGCTCCTGATACTGCCTGAGGAAAAACCGGTGGACGCGCTGATGGCTTTCATCAGCGATTACGTGGAGAGTGTACCCGGCTGCCTCAACCTGGTTACAGCGGTCAGCAAGCGCCTGGGGTTTCACGATTATGCGGCACCCTTTCTGCATATGGCAGAGGATTATTTTCTGCAGCCCCCGGATGAGCTTCCCACTGATGGTGGCCTGGAAGCCCTGCTCGACGAGGCTTTCCTGGCACATCGCCTGCTGGAGGAAGTGAACGATCACCACATTCGCCACCTGCAGCGGCCACTGCTGCCAGTTGACATGACCGAGGCCAATATCATCGTTCATCACCTGTTGGGCGATGAGTTCGCAACCCGGCTGGAGCAGCTGGTACAGTTCACCGCCAGCCAGCTGCTGGAGCGGGAGCATGTGTGGGATAGGGTGCGGGCATTACCGGGTGGCGAGGAAACGACATCCCCGGTGCTCAGCAGCAACAACCTGGCGGGATCACCCCAGCAGATACGCCTGCGCCTGGCCTCCTGACGGCAGTCTATTGCGCCTTTTTGCCCTTATCGACCAGTGTCACCGCCTCGGCGGGGGTTTCCACCCGGCGGGCCGCGGCGCGACTCACCCTGGTGTGGATTTCCCGCTGCGAGTCGGTATCGGGCTGCGGGCGCGCCTCGCTGAAATCGCAGGCCACGCACTCGCGCTGGTCCGTATCGAGGTTAACTACAATCTTGTCCATCTTCCCGCAGCGGGGGCAGACGGCGCCGGCAATAAATCGCCGGCGAGTGGGTCTGTCCTGCATATCCATCTCCACGGCGCGTCACCTGTGCCCACAGGGCCGCCAGTACAGTAAACTGTCTATTGTACCAGCCCTCCAGAGAGGAGCAGCCTGATTATGCGACACTACACCGCCACCAGCCTGCGCAGCTTCGAGGGCCAAAGCCCTCGCATCGGCGAGCGGGTACTGATTGATCCCAGCGCAGTCGTACTCGGCGATGTGGAACTGGCGGACGATGTTTCCGTCTGGCCCCAGGCCTCCATCCGCGGTGACATGCACCGGATCAGGGTGGGCGAGCGCACCAGCGTGCAGGACGGCTGTGTCCTGCATATCACCCACGCCGGACCCTACAATCCGGACGGCTGGCCGCTGACCATAGGTGAGGATGTCACCATCGGCCACAGTGCTGTCCTGCACGGCTGCGAAGTAGGGGATCGTGTGCTGGTCGGCATGCGCGCGACGGTGATGGACGGCGCGATCATCGAGAGCGACGTGGTCATTGCCGCCGGCGCCCTGGTCACCCCGGGGAAGCGCCTGCGCAGCGGCTACCTGTATGCGGGCAGTCCCGCACGTGAAATGCGCCCCCTCAGCGAAAAGGAAATGGGCTACTTTACCTACGTGGCAAACAACTACGTCGGTCTGAAAGACCAGCACATCGCCGAGCTGGAAGGCTAAGCCGCCTGCATGGCCTCGCGGAGCTGGATTATCACCGGCCGCGTTTCCGGCCGCACCTGGCGCCAGATATAAAACGACTGGGCGGCCTGTTCCACCAGCATACCCAGGCCGTCAGATACCGCCCATGCCGCATGCTGTGCCGCCCAGCGCATGAAGGGAGTGGGCTCGGCACCGTACACCATGTCGTAACAGCAGCTCCGCTCGGTCAGAAGCGAACTGGGCAGTTCGGGCATTTCGCCGGACAGGCCCGCGCTGGTGGCGTTGATAATCAGGTCGAATTGGCGCTCGCCGATCAATTCATAGCCGCCACCCTCCAGCAGGGTGATATCGGCAAACTCACGGGCCAGTTCCCCGGCGCGCTCCGCGGTGCGGTTGACGATCAGCAGTTCCTTTGGCCGTTCCCGCAACAGCGGCTCCAGAACGCCGCGCACAGCACCGCCGGCACCCAGCACCAGCACACGCAGGCCCTGTATCGCCCAGCCCAGGTTGGCGATCATGTCGCGGACCAGGCCGATACCATCGGTGTTGTCCCCCTCGATGGTACCGTCCTCCGCCCGGGTCAGTGTATTGACAGCCCCGGCACGCATCGCGCGGTCACTGAGGCGCTGGGCGAAATCAAAGGCGTCGCGCTTGAAGGGCACAGTGATGTTGAGGCCTGCACCACCGCCGTCAAAGAAATTACCCGCCGCCCGGGCGAAGTCGCCCAATTCCACACGCACCGCACGGTACTGCATAGCCTGGTCACACTGCTCAGCGAAGATGCTGTGGATCAGTGGCGACTTACTGTGTTTGATCGGGTTGCCGAAAACGGCGTACTTGTCTTTGTCATTCATGGATAGGCGCGTCAGTCTTGCTGGCCCAGCCAGTCGCGATTCTGCAGGTAGTACCCGGTGAGCTCCGCCTCCGGTGAACCCGGCTCGGGATGATAGTCGTATTCCCAGCGGGCCAGGGGCGGCAGCGACATCAGTATGGCCTCTGTGCGACCATCGGACTGCAGGCCAAAATGGGTGCCCCGGTCGAACACCAGGTTGAACTCCACGTAGCGCCCTCGCCGGTACAGCTGGAACTGGCGCTCGCGCTCGCCGTAGGTGGAATCCTTGCGCCGCTTGACGATGGGTCGGTAGGCGCGGATATAGGAATCCCCAACCGCGCGCATGAAGGCGAAACTGGTGTCGAAGTCCCACTCGTTGAGGTCGTCGAAGAAAAGCCCCCCTATGCCCCGGGGCTCCTTGCGGTGCGGCAGATAAAAATAATCGTCACACCAGGCCTTGAATCGGGGATAGACATCGGCGCCGAAAGGGGCGCAGGCATCGGCCGCCACCTGGTGCCAGCTGACACAGTCCTCACGGTTGCCGTAATAGGGGGTCAGGTCATAGCCACCGCCAAACCACCACACCGGCTCCTCCCCTGGTTTTTCAGCCACGAACAGGCGCACGTTGGCGTGGGAGGTGGGGACGCAGGGGTTTTCCGGGTGAATGACCAGGGACACACCCATGGCCTGGAAACCGCGACCGGCCAGTTCCGGCCGGGAGGCGCTGGCGGAGGGCGGCAACTGGCTGCCGTACACGTGGGAGAAATTAACACCGGCTTTTTCCAATACCGCGCCCCCGGATAGCACCCGGCTGCGGCCGCCGCCACCCTCGGCGCGCTGCCACTCATCGACAATGAATTCGGCCTGCCCGTCTTCCTCACTGAGCTCACTGCAGATGTTGTCCTGCAGGCTCAGGAGATAGGATTTGACCTCTTCGATCTGCATATGCTGCTTACCCCGGGGTGTTATGGCGCAGCATTATACGCGCTCATCAACGGCATGAGTAAAGATCTAGGGACGAATAATGTCGCCGCTGGCCAGGTCGCGGATACCAGTGGGTCGGCCCTGGTCCCCGATGCTGCCTGGCAACAGGCCGTCCAGGGTTTCACCGAAATAGCGCCTCACCTGGAACAATGACCTGGCCGGCTGGGCGCCACCCGGATTGGCGGAAGTGGAAACCAGTGGCCCGCCCCAGGCCAGGCACAGAGCGCGCACAGCCGGGTGATCGCTGACCCGCACGGCAACCGTTTCATGTTCCCCGTGTATCCAGGACGGAACCCGATCCCGGTGGGGTACCAGCCAGGTCGCGGGGCCGGGCCAGCTGGCGGACAGCTGGTCGCGCTGCCCGCCCGGCAGCCCCTTCAGCAGGAAGCCCAACTGACTCTCGCTGGCAGCCACCAGGATCAGGCCCTTGGTAATGGGCCTTTGCTTGAGCTCCAGCAGGCGCGATACCGCCAGGGGATTGTCGGGGTCGCAACTGAGCCCCCACACCGCTTCCGTGGGACAGGCGATGACGCCGCCCGCTTCGAGAGCGCGCACCGCCGCCCGCAGGTGCAGGAAACTGGGGGGTATAGACAAGATCAGCCTTTCAGGGATTCCTGCAGTGCGGCGTCCTTGGCGTAGATGGCTTCGGCGTTGGCGGCCCGCTCATCGCGCAGTTTCTGGCCCAGTTCGCCGTCGGCAACACCCAGGATCTGCGCCGCGAGATAGGCGGCGTTCTTGGCGCCCGCCTTGCCTATGGCCACGCTGGCTACCGGAATACCGGCGGGCATCTGGACGGTGGACAGCAGGGCATCGAGGCCGTCCAGGGAGGCATTCATCGGCACACCGATCACCGGCTTGACCGTGGTGGCAGAAACGGCGCCGGCCAGGTGGGCCGCCATGCCGGCAGCGGCGATGAATACACCGCAACCACGCTGTTCCGCGTCCTTGACGAACTCCTTGGTGACTTCCGGGGTGCGGTGGGCCGAGGTGATGCGCGCCTCGAAGGGGATATCGAAGGAACGCAGCACATCGAAACAGGCCTCCATTACCGGCAGGTCAGAATCGGAACCCATTACAATTGCCACAAACGGCTTGCTCATTGGCTTTCTCCAGTTCAGCTAGCAGGTGCCGGGAAGGCACCGGGAAAAAACCGCGAAATTTAACCAACTGGGCCCGACTTGGCAAGTATTACAGTATCCGCTAACCGCGAATATAGCCCCCGGGACAGCGTCGGATCAGGCCTTCCAGCTCCAGGGTGGAGAGTTGCGCCATGACCTGGGCCACCGGCAGGCCCGCGACGGAAGCCAACTGGTCCAGACTGCAGGCCTCAAAACCGACCAGTTCCAGAAGCGCAGCGGCCCCCGCGGGCGCCTCAGCGTTACTGCCGGTCGGCCAGTCGGCGTCAAAAAAATCCCGCTGCAGCGCGTACAGGGGTACCAGCTCCTCCAGGATATCCTCCAGGTCGCGCACCAGCTTGGCGCCATCCCGCAACAACTGCAGGCAGCCCCGGCCACCCCGGTGCAGCATGGACCAGGGCAGGGCGAAAACCTCCCGACCCTGCTCCAGGGCGGTACCCGCGGTGATCAACGACCCGCTGGGCAAGGCAGCCTCCACCACCACGACCCCCAGTGACAGACCGCTGATGATCCGGTTGCGCCGGGGAAAGTGGTGACGCCGGGGAGGGGTTCCCCGGGGAAATTCACTGACCAGGCATCCGTTACGTTCCAGCTCTTCTGCAAGACGACGGTGCTGCTGGGGATAGACCTGGTCGATACCCGTACCCAGGACGGCAATACTCCGGCCGCCGGCCTCGAGAGCGCCGCGATGTCCCGCGCCATCGATACCCAGGGCCAGGCCGGAGCAAACGACAAAGCCTGCCGCGGCGAGTTTCGCCGCCAGTTCCCCGGCGGCTCGCAGGCCGGCGGGACTGGCCTTTCGGCTGCCTACCATCGCCACTTGCGGGAAGCTCAGCAAGGCCGGGTCGCCGCGAACATGGAGCAGGGGAGGGGGGTCGGGAATCAGCCGCAGCAGGGGCGGATAGGCCTCGTCATCGAGGGCCAGGGTGTGCACTTTCCCGGGAGCGGGAACGGGACCAGGCGCGCAACCGACAACATTCATACATCATCCTTGACGTCATGTCTGTCGAGATCAACATGTGGGGCCGCGGGCCCCACAACAGGGCGGCCACCTCCGGTGACCGCCGACTATTGCATCAGGGATTCTTCACCTTGTCCATAATCTTAAGTGCCCGGTTGGACTTGAGCACGATGGCATAACTGGCCTTTTCAAAGGCTTCGAAAACCATGGCCAGGCCCGCGCGAGTGTCCGGCAGCTGGACATTTTCCTGGGCGACCTTGTCGAATACCAGCTCACCCGCCTGGTAGATGGCCAGCATCTGGCCGATTTCCAGCCCGTCGCGCTTGCCCTTGTTCAGGACCACGATATCGGTGGTGCCGATCTGGCTCACCCCGCCATCCACGGCGATCATAAACCCATCCTCGATGGTTTCCTCCGGAGCCCGGGGGTGGAAGGTGGCGTCGAGTATGCGCTCCTCCATCGGCAGCAGTCGGTCGGTAATGCGCACCTCCTCGGTGATACGCGTGACCTCCAGCTCGGTTATTTCGTCCGCATTGCTGCTCAACAGCTTGGCATTGCCAATATCCTGGGCCTGGTAGCCCAGCAGCTCATTGGTGATGGGATCGACATAGGTATCGCCAGGCCGGAAGATGCCATAGGCGCGCTCCCCTTCCGGAAAATGCCCGCGGCCATAGATGCGATCACCTGAAGCGCTGAGCAGATGCTCCTGAGAGCCAGCCACGATGTAGGCGGAATCGTTGAGATCCTGTGCGTCGAGAATACGGTGGCGCAACAGGAATGGGCCTATCTGGTCCAGCGGAATAATAGGGATCGCCAGGTCCAGCTGGCTGACGCGCATGGTCGGGCTCAGTTTCACGTCGCGCCCGCGGCGCAGCCGCAACCTGGGTTTTCCGTCCACCCAGGTCAGGTACAGCTCATCCCCCGGGAAGATCAGGTGAGGATTGTTTATCTGGGGATTGACGTCCCACAGCTCCGGCCACAGCCAGGGCTGCTTGAGATACATGCCGGATATTCCCCAAAGGGTGTCGCCCTTCTGGACAATATAGACATCCGGTACATCTTCGTTGAGTTCAACTGCCGCCTGCAGCCAGCTACTAAACAGTAGTGACAAAAGTAGCAGGCATACCGATAGTG
>JAACFI010000464.1 GCA_009937575.1 Haliea sp. | reverse complement strand
CACCATTGTGAAACGCAACCGGGTGGGCGCTTACTCGGGAATCACCGCCACCGCAATCATGGCGGTCACGTCGCCGTGCACCTGGATGGTGATCTCGTACTCGCCCAGTTCGCGCAGGGCACCTTCGGGCAGGCGCACCTCGGACTTGTCTATATCGCAACCGGCGGCGCTGACCGCCTCGGCGATATCGCGGGTGCCGATAGAACCGAACAGCTTGCCCTCTTCGCCGGCGTTGGCGGCAATTGAGATCAGGCCCAGGGCATTGATGGCCTCAGCACGTGCCTCGGCAGCGGACGTCGCTTCTGCGGCCGCCGCTTCCAATTCGGCGCGGCGCGCCTCGAACTGGGCGACGTTATCCTCAGTGGCAGGCACTGCCTTGCCTTTGGGGATCAGGTAGTTGCGGCCGAAGCCGGCTTTTACGTCAACCTTGTCGCCCAGGTCACCCAGGTTGCCGATATTTTCCAGCAGTATGACTTCCATCGTCGTTTTCCTCACTTCTCCGGGAGTCGCCCCCCGCGTTCTACAAAATTCTGTATCTCAATCTTCGTCGTCGTGCCGGTCGTCACCACGCCGGCGCAAATCCTTGCCAGCTTCCGCCGCCCAGCGCTGGCGGAAATTGAACCAGCTGTCGGCGATCGCCGCGAACAACACCAATAACTTCACCGGGTCGAAGAACAGCCAGGCCACGTAAAACCCCGTCAGCCATGCCCTGCCCTGCCCCCGGTGCGCTACCCGGGCGTGTACCAGCGCCAGCCCGGCAAAACTCAGCGGGATGACGCAAATCAGTGCCCAGGTGCGAAACTCAAGCCCCAGGCTGGCCAGGCCGATCGCCAACAGGGCGAGCACCGCGGCCACCGCCGGCGGGTAGTACAGCGCCCTGAACTCGCTGCCAAAGCCCCCCGGGTTGTAAAGTGCCGCCTGCCAGTAGCGGGCCAGCAACAGGCACATCACCGCCGTCATGGCAGACCCCGCGCCCATCATGCCCGCGACCTGCGTGGCATTCGGCCGCGCCAGCATTACCGGCTCGCCCCCCTGGGACAACTGCTGCTCCAGCGAGGCCAGGAACTCACTGAAATAGGCGACGATCTGCTCCAGGTAAGCACCGCCGAAGGCCATCATGGCCAGGCCGGTCAAGCCGCCTACCGCCACGCTGGCCAGTACCGCCAGTGGCAGGTTCACCGTGGCGCGTAATACCAGCGCCAACAGCGTCGTGCCCAGCAACAGGGCCAGTGGGCCGCTGTCGCCCACCACGTAAGCCAGCGTACCCGCCGGGAGCAGGCCCCACATCAGCAACCAGGCCCCGGCCCCCACGCCCTTGCGCAGGGTGACCAGCGCAACCACCGCGGCGCCGATCCAGCAAAACAACAGGCTCCCGGCGCTGGCTACTGTAACCAGCAGCGCCTGGAGGCGCCCGCGCATGACGAAAGCCGCCAAGCCCTTCATTTCAGGCCTCGCTTATCGCGTCGCAGGTCAACGGATTCCTTAGTTATGGGCGTCCGTGTAAGGCAGCAGGGCCAGAAAGCGCGCGCGCTTCACCGCAGTCGCCAGCTGGCGCTGGTACTTGGCCTTGGTGCCGGTGATCCGGCTGGGAACGATCTTGCCGGTCTCGGAAACGTACGCCTTCAGGGTGTCCAGATCCTTGTAATCGATTTCCTTCACGCCCTCGGCGGTGAAGCGACAAAACTTACGGCGACGGAAAAAACGTGCCATGGTAATACTCCTCTCGAATCCTTACTCTGCAGCCGTTTCTTCTTCGGCGGCGGTCTCTTCCTCCGCGGCGGGGGCCTCTTCCGCGGCGGTTTCTTCACGCGCAGCCTTGGCAGCCTCAGCGGCCTGGCGTTCCTCGTAGCGGCTCTTGCGCTCGCGGTTTTCCTTCTCCGCCTTCATGATGAAGGACTCGTCGGTCACCGCCTCGTCGCGACGGATCACCAGGTTGCGGATCACGGCGTCATTGTAGCGGAAGGTGGTGGTCAACTCATCCAGGGCGTCGTTGGACGCCTCCACGTTCATCAGCACGTAGTGGGCCTTGTGGATCTTGTTGATGGGGTAGGCCAGCTGGCGACGGCCCCAGTCTTCCAGGCGATGTACCTGCCCGCCGTCTTTCTGGATGGTCGCAGAGTAGCGCTCGATCATGCCGGGCACCTGCTCAGACTGGTCCGGATGGACCATAAATACGATTTCGTAATGTCGCATACGTAAGCTCCTTACGGGTTAATGCTACCCGTCAGTCGAAGACAGCGGTGTAGCAAGGAGAATCGGCGGCTCGGGACCACCGGGCAAATTTTGAGGTGGCGGATTCTACAGAGTTTGGGGATACCCCGCAAGTGGTTGATTTAGGATGTTTTTGGGGGGTTCGTAGCGAGGTTCTTCGGTGCGCGGTGCGCACCCTACGTCAGATCGGGTTACGATCAAAGGTAGGGTGCGCTCTGCGCACCATGGAACCTCGCTCGATCGATCAACCACTACGCTGGCGGACGGCCTCGAACAGGCAAATTCCGGTGGCCACCGACACGTTGAGGCTACTCACTGAGCCCGCCATCGGCAGGTGCACCAGGAAATCGCACTGCTCCCGGGTGAGGCGCCGCAAACCGGTGCCCTCGGCACCCATCACCAGCGCCATGGAACCCGTTAAGTCACTGTCATATATAGATTTTTCTGACTCTCCGGCGGTCCCGAACAGCCACACACCACGCTCCTGCAGGGCCTTCAGGGTGCGGCTGAGATTGGTCACCTGCACAAATGGCACCACCTCTGCCGCGCCACAGGCCACCTTGCGGGCGGTTGGCCCCAGGTCCGCCGACTTATCTTTCGGCACCACCACCGCGTTTACCCCCGCGGCATCGGCGCTGCGCAGGCAGGCCCCCAGATTGTGCGGGTCGGTGACCCCATCCAGCACCAGGATCAGCAGCGGGGAAGGGGCTTCGTCCACCATCTTCAGCAGGGCTTTCTCATGCCACAGGTTGGGCTGGCTGATTTCGCCGTGAACCGGGCTTTCCAGGCTCTCCGCCACCACACCCTGGTGGCGGCCCTCGACCATCCCGTCCAGGTCTGATCGCGGCGCCCTGGCCACCGGCACCCCCTGGTTCTTGGCCAGTTCCAGCAGGGCGGCCATGCGCTTGTCGTCCCGGCCCTGTTGCACCCATAGGCGCTGCACCGACTTCGGGTTCTGCCG
>JAACFI010000463.1 GCA_009937575.1 Haliea sp. | reverse complement strand
TCGAAGGCTCTTGCCCTGCATTGGTTCGTCGTTGAGATAGAGCACCTTGGTCAGCGTCTCTGAGGCCACCTTCCTGTCCACCGCACCGTAGTAATCGCCGACATTGAAACTGTTGAAGTCAAAACTCTCTGCCGCCTCGGCAGCCCACAGACGCAGCATATTCACAGTGTTGACGCGGTAGCCCGGAATCGGTGTGGCATAGGCCACGCCGCGCACCACGCTGTCCGGTAACCAGCGCACCCTGTCATTCCCTTCCTCGTCCCGGTAGGTCTCGGTATGCCCGCCGAATCCGACCGGGTAGGTGTATTCCGAGCGGATCACCTCCCAGGGATTGTCTTGGTGCAGCCACTTGTCGGTGCGCTCGACCTGCCAGCCGTTCTCTACGCGCTGCTGGAAAATACCGAACTCGTAGCGCAGCCCGTAGCCGAAGGCAGGCACCTGCAGGCTGGAAAGTGAATCCATGAAACAGGCGGCCAGGCGACCCAGCCCACCGTTGCCAAGGCCCGGTTCCGGTTCTTCGGCGATGAGTTCCTCGAGATCCTGGCCCAGGCCCTCACATGCCTCCCTGACCTGGTCACGGATACCGAGATTGAGCAACGCATTGTCCAGGTGGGGGCCCAGCAGGTACTCCGCTGAGAGATAGGCCACTACCCTGGCCGGTTTATCCATCAGCGTATTGGCAGTGCTGTGCCAGCGATGCATCAGGCGGTCGCGGACCGTGTACGCCACCGCCCGGTAGTAATCACCCCGGGTCGCTATCCTGGGTACATTGCCACAGCGATAGAACAGGTTGTCCTGGATGGCACGCCGCAATGTATTGACGTCAACACCGGTTCTGTCGTCCTCGACGACTACAGTCTTTTCCTCTGACATCGCTGATTTTTCCTTCCCGGGCTTACCCGGGCAAAATCCCTTCGAACTCCTCTTTTCGAGCCCGGTTAGCCAGCTTTTCCGCCTGTTCGCGAAAATCCGCGCCCTCGTAGCACACCTGGTACACCGCCTCGACGATCGGCATATCGACGCCCAGGCGCTCCTTCAGTGCGCGAACCGCTTTAACGGTCACATAACCCTCCGCAACCGCCTTCTGGGAACTGATCACTTGTTCTGCGGTCTCCCCACCCGCCACGCGCTTGCCCAGGGTGCGGTTGCGGGACTGGTCACCGGTGCAGGTCAGCATCAGGTCGCCGACCCCCGCCAGTCCCAGGAAAGTGATGGGGTTGGCGCCCAGCACGACACCCAGGCGGGTGATCTCTGCCAGGCCCCGGGTCATCAGCGCCGCCCTGGTGGAATCACCCAGTCCAAGACCGTCGGTGGCACCGCAGGCGATGGCGATAATATTTTTTACCGCCCCGCCCAATTCGACACCGACCACGTCGTCGCTGGTATAGATCCTCAATCGCGAGGAATGCAGTACCTCCTGGACCCTGGCGGCCACGTCTGCATTGTCAGCGGCACAGGTAAGATTGGTGGGCAGGCCCGCCGCCACGTCCTTGGCGAAGCTGGGTCCGGAGAGGTAGGCCAGCCGGTCCCGGTGGACGGTGAGGGTCTCCTCCTGGACCTGGCTCATCAGGTACAGGGTTTCATTCTCGATCCCCTTGGTAGCGGATGCTAATAAGGCCTGTGAGGGCACGTGATCGGAAATGGCCTGGCAAACGGAGCGCATGTGACTGGACGGGCAGACCAGCAGAACCAGCTCGGCATCCTCGAGCACGGCGGGGATTTCGTGGAAGAACGCCATGGCCGGATCGACCGGGTACCCGGGCAGGTAGACGGCATTCTCCCGCTGGTCCCTGACGATATCCGGGAGATCCTGCTCGAAGCTCCAGACGCGCACCGAGTGGCCGAGGCTGTTGGCGTAAATACCCAGCGAGGTACCGAAGGCGCCTGCACCTATGATCGCTATCCTTGCCATATCCCGAACACGCGTGGTTTTAAAATCAGTATAGACCAGGCTGATAGTAGTCAATTTAATATTTCAGGCTGTTAACATAGGCAACCCATCGCTGTCCCGTAAAGGAAGAAATCATGACTTTCGAGATCGACAACATACCCTCCCAGGCCGGCAGGCTCGCCGTGATTACCGGAGCCAACACCGGGCTGGGCTACGAGAACACGCGCTACTTCGCCGAGGCGGGCATGAAAGTCGTCATGGCCTGCCGCAGCGAGAGCCGCGCCCGGAACGCCATGGCCAGCATCGAGCAGGAGGTCGAGGGTGCCGACCTCGAGTTCATGCAGGTGGACCTGAGCGACCTGTCGTCGGTCCGTGAGTTTGCCAAAACGTTCCGTAAGAAACACGACACACTGGATCTGTTGGTGAACAATGCCGGGATCATGTGGGCTCCCTATGAGAAATCCGTGGACGGTTTCGAGGGCCAGATGGCCGCCAATTACTTCGGCCACTTCCTGCTGACCTCGCTGCTGCTGGACCTGATCCCGGACGAGCCCGATGCGCGCGTAGTCAACCTGAGCAGTATCGCCCATACCCAGATAAAGCGGATACGCTTCCAGGACATCCACTGGGAGAAGCGCTACAACAAGTTCGGCGCCTACGCCCAGACCAAACTGGCCTGCCTGATGTTCAGCATCGAACTGCAGCGGCGGCTGGAGCTGGCGGGCAGGAAAACCCTGTCGGTAGCCGCCCATCCGGGCGTGTCCGACACCGAACTGGTGCGATACCTGAAACCCTGGCAGGTGTCGATGATCCGCTACACCGTCGGTCCTTTCCTGACCCACCCGCCCCCTGAAGGCGCGATCCCGCAGGTCATGGCCGCGCTCGATCCCGACGTCGATGGCGGTGAATACCTCGGCCCCCAGGGGTTTCGGGAAATGTCTGGTCCGCCCGGACGGGCAAAGATCATGCCCTGGGCCCGGAACGCAGACGCCAACCGCCGGCTGTGGGAAGTCTCGGAACAGTGCACCGGGGCTGAATGGTCGCTTGAGGCTTGAGAAGGTTCACACCCGCCACCATCCTGCGGATCGTCCTGGTCCTGCTGACCTTGTCCGCTGTCCTGTTCGCCTACCCGGTGTGGCGACTGGGCCAGTGGTGGCTGCTGCCCACCTGGCTCAACCTGGTCATCACCCTGCCCCTGTTCCTCTCCCAGCTGATCGCGCGCATCCTGCTGCGCCGGCGCCACGGCAGGATCGCCTTTGTCCTGCGCGGCGCGGCGGACTTTTTCCTGGGACTGT
>JAACFI010000462.1 GCA_009937575.1 Haliea sp. | reverse complement strand
ACAGCCCGATTTTCAGGCGTAACCGTTTTCCCGGAACCATTCCACCGAGTCACGCACCGCGGTCTCGATCGGCGTCTGGGGCAGGCCCAGTTCCTCGATAGCTTTGCTGGGATCCACGTAGCAGTGTTGCATCACGAACAGGGAATTCTTGTAGGTGGTGACCGGCGCTTTGCCAGTGATCTTGCTGATGAACTCGGCGATACGCGCCACCCGGAGCATGGTTTTGTGCGAGATTTCCCGGGTCGCCACCTTGTCCACCCCGGCGATGCGACCGATCAGGGACAGGAACTCCTTGTTGGTCATGTTGGCTTCCCGGTTCGCCAGGATATAGGACTCGCCGATGCGGCCCTTGTCCATGGCCAGTACGTGGCCGGCGGCCACGTCCCGGACATCCACCGGGCAGACACCGCCGTCCCAGTAGTTTTTCATCTGGCCTTTCATGGTGCCGATAATCATAGTGCCGGTGGGCGTGGGGGCGCGGTCCCCGGGACCGAAAGGCAGGCCTGGCATGACCATGGTCACCGGCAGCCCGTCGTTCACCATGCCCTTTACCAGCAGGTGGCTGATGTACTTTGACATAATGTATTCGCTGGCGAAAGGCCAACTGCGGAAAGGGGTTTGCTCTGTCGCCATGGCATCCTTGCCGGCCACACCGATGGCGGCGATGCTGCTGGTGTAGACGATTTTCTCCACGTCTGCGGCCTTTGCCGCCTGCATCATGGAGCGTGCCCCCTCCACGTTGATCTTGTAGTGCAGGTCCGGGTCCTTGGTCCAGATGGCGAACAGGGCCGCCAGGTGGTAGAGCTTCTCCACGCCCTTTACAGCTTTCGGCAGCGAATCAGGGTCCAGCAGGTTGCCCTCCACGAATTCCACGTCCATGCCGTCCAGGGGGGAGCGGTCCTCACCGGGCATGACCATCACCCTGACCTCGTCGCCCCTTTCCAGGCAGAGTCGGGTTACGTGGTTGCCGATGAAACCGGTGGCGCCGGTGATCAGTACTTTGCTCATTATTTTCCCTCGTTCCCGCTGGTGGTCGTCTCGATCCTGGCCATCCAGTCGATGACTGACGGGTAGCGCTGCAGTATGGCGTTGGCATTATCGGCATCGCGGAAACACTGGAACATGGCGTATACGGCCAGATCTGCAAGGCTAAGTTGATCAGCAACCAGCCAGTCACCCTGGTTGAGCATGCCGTCCACTGCACAGACATGGCGCTCGGCATCCACCAACAGTTGATCCAGGCTTTTGCGCCCGATGCCCTGGGTACGGGTAATCTTGCGAATGCCGCCGGGGATGACCTTCGGCAGGAACCACCGCAGGAATGACTTTTCGTTGGCCACCATCCGCGGAATATTCCGCTCCTGGTTGCCGGGGGTGGTGAAACGCAGGTGCATCTCGTAGAAATACAGGCTTTCGTCGGCCCAGTCTTCCAGTACGTGAACCATGCCCCGCAGCGCCGGGTCGTCGGGGATCAGCGGCTTATCGGGGAAAGTCTGCTCGATGTAGTGGGCCATGTCAGTTGAGTCGCAGACCCAGTGACCGTCGTGCTCCAGGGCGGGCAACTTGCCAGTGGGATTGAATGCTTCGACCTTCTTGCGGTCCCCCAGCAGCCAGTAGCGCTCCTCGAAAGGAATCCCCTTGTAGTTGAGCATGCGCTGGATTTTTTCGTTAAAGGGGGAGAGGTGGTACTGGTGCAGTGTGAGCATGGGCGTTTTCGCTGGCAGGTGGTGTCACCCAGCATAAGCCAGCAGATGTAGCCAGGTCAGCGCCCCGGGTAGGGAATTACCAGGGCGGTACAATTGCTTGAACGTGGCGGGGCAATGCGGATCAGGCCAGCTGTTGCAGCGCACGGGCGACCTCGGTGTTGAACTCACCGGCACTGTAGGCGTCGCCGGTAAACACACTGGCGGAACAGATATCGAAGATATCACCGTAGCGCTGCGACATCTTACCGGCGATTTTACCGGGTTCACCCACCAGGGCGATCTTGTGCAGAAGGGTGTCATCGATACATTGGCCCATCTTTACCCATTCGCCCGCCTTGGACAGGCGATTCAGTTCCCCTTGCAATTCGCCGTAACCGATGGATTCGAGTACGCCCCGGTAGGCGGGCGTCGAGCCGTAAAAGGCGATCTGGTTCTGGGCTGCCAGCTTCACCTGCTTGAATTCCTCCTCGGTATTGCCGGTGACGATGAATGGTGCAGCCACCACCTGCAGCTGGTCGCGGGTGCGACCGGACTTGACGAGGCCGGCTTCCATGGCCGGCAGGGAGACTGTGCGGATGTATTCCTCGGTAGTAAAGGAGTGCAATAGAATCCCGTCGGCCACTTCGGCGGCATTTTCGGTCATCAACGGCCCGACGGCGGCCACGAACACAGGTGGAGCACCGTATTCGCCATCGGTAGGGGTGAACATGGGGGTCATCAGGGTGTGGTTGTAGAATTCCCCGCGAAAGTCCAGCTCTTCGCCCTCGTACCAGCAGGCCCAGATAGCCTTGAGCGCCAGCACGTACTCCCGCATGCGCGCCGCGGGCTTCGACCAGGGCATGCTGTAGCGTTTCTCGATATGCGGTTTGATCTGCGAGCCGATCCCCAGCAGCAGACGGCCCTGCGAAAGGGCGTTCACGTCGTGCGCCGCCAGGGCCAGGGTCATGGGCGAGCGGGCAAAAGCCACGGCGATACCGGTCATCAGCTTCATCCTGGTTGTGGCTGTCGCCGCGATCGCCAGCTGCATCAGTGGGTCGTGACCGATCTCAAAGGTCGCGCCGATATCGGCGCCGCATTCCTCGAGTGCCCTTGCCTCCTCGGCCATGTTGGCCAGGTCGCCTGTCAGTCCGCCTGTTGTCTGCATGATCATTCCTGTTAATTGGCTGGTTCGGCAGGACAGGGTACTCGTGCTGCCAGGAGGATGGAAGTGCCCCCCTACCCATAACATCTACGCGGCGGGCTGCTTATGCTGGTATAGGATTGGTTTTGTCTTTGAACGGATTTGATTAGTTATATTTCTAAATAAAACAATGGGTTAGTGCGAAAATAGGACTTCGGATAATCGTCGTAAGGCACCCCGGGGAGGTCCCATGCACATTGCCCAACTGGTTACCCACCGCAGTCTCGATGACCTCGAGTCTGAAATCATCAACCTCGCAGCGCGTATCAATTCCGCCGAATACGACTTCCTGGTACTGGTGC
>JAACFI010000461.1 GCA_009937575.1 Haliea sp. | reverse complement strand
GTCATGATGTCCAGGTTACCTGCGTATTTCGGCAGAAAATCGCCGAGGCCTTCCACTTCCATATAAATGGATACGCGCTTGCCGTCGAACACCGGGCCGTTTTTCAGGGTGTAACCGGGCACATACTTCTGCACCTCGGTGATCATGTCGTGGATCGACTGGGTGATCGCCTCCTGGTCGGGGTCGTCGTGGGTGAGGCAGTGCACGGTGTCGCGCATGATCAACGGCGGTTCCGCCGGGTTGATGATGATAATGGCCTTACCGTTGTGGGCCCCGCCGACCACTTCGATACCTTTGGCGGTGGTGCGGGTGAACTCGTCGATGTTCTTGCGGGTACCGGGGCCGGCGGATTTCGAGCTGACCGTTGCCACAATTTCACCGTATGAAACTTCTTGCACACGACTCACAGCGGCCACCAGGGGAATGGTGGCCTGACCGCCGCAGGTGACCATGTTGACGTTCATTGCCTTTTCAGCCACGGCGCCGACCAGGTTGACCGGGGGCACACAGAAGGGGCCGATGGCGGCGGGAGTGAGGTCGATCATCACGGCGCCCTGCTCGTTCACCTTGCGGCTGTTCTCCGCATGCACATAGGCGGAGGTGGCATCGAAGCAGATCTGAACGCCGTCTGCTTTCATGGTGGGCAGCATGCCGTCCACGCCGTCGGCGGTGGTTTTCAGGCCCATCTCGTCGGCCCGTGCCAGGCCGGGTGAATCGGGTACCACTCCCACCATCCACACGGGCTCGATCACCTCGCTGCGCATGGCCTTCATCAATAGATCGGTCCCGATGTTGCCGGGGCCGATGATGGCTGCTTTTACTTTGGTGCTCATGGTTTCCTCTGCTGTTTGCACATTCATTTATTTCGTAGAAATGGTGCGCGGTGCGCACCCTGACTTTGATCTCTCTTCGATTCCTGGTGGTGCGCGGAGCGCACCCTACTTTAAAACGAAGCTCCCGTAGGGTGCGCTCTGCGCACCAAAAATTCGTTATACGAAACGGCAGCTGCAACCGCCGATGCCTTCTATCTCCAGCGACATCTCATCCCCTGCCACAACCGGAATCAGGGGCGCAAGGGAACCGGAGAGAATCACCTCGCCGGCCTTGAAAGGAATGCCGAACTCACCCAGGGTATTGGCCAGCCAGGCGACGGCTGTCAGGGGATTGCCCTGCACCGCGCTGCCCAAGCCTTCCGAATGGAATTCGCCGTTCTTGTAAATAGTCATTTTCAGGTTCGGCAGGTCGTAGTCCCGCGGATCCACCTCGTTCTTGCCCAGCACATAGACACCACAGGAGGCATTGTCCGCCACCGTGTCCTGGATCTTGATCTTCCAGTCGTCGATACGGGAGTCGACGATCTCGAAACAGGGCATGATGGTTTCCGTGGCGTCCAGTACATCCTGCTCGGTGACACCCGGGCCCACCAGGTCTTTCTTCAGGCGGAAAGCTATTTCCCCTTCCGCCTTGGGCTGGATCAGGTTGCCCGCTATGGGGATATCAGCGGCGTCCTCACATACCATGGCGTCGGTGAGGAACCCGAAGTCGGGCTGGAATACGCTGAGCATCTCCTGCACCGGCTTGCTGGTAACACCGATTTTCTTGCCGACGATTTTTTCGCCGTCCAGTTCCACCCGCTGGTTCACCATGCGCAGGGAGATATGGTATGCATCCTCGATAGTGATATCCGCTTCCCGGTCCGTTAACGGGGCCAGCGTCGACCCCGTGCGCAGTGCCTGGTAGAGCTCGTCGCCCAGGGCGTTGATTTTTGCCTCGTCCATCATCGGTGTCAGGTCTCCTTCGATCAGGGCGTGATTTTACACGCCTTTGTAGTTTGGCCAGTACAATATATTGTTCGACTGCTATTCGCTTCGAATAAAGCTGGTAGGGTAGGCCTTTTTCCAGCTTGGGCGCTCGGTTACGGCCTTATACCACTGCAATAACGACGGGAATTCCATGTTGACAGCGGCACCATAGGCCTCGGCCACGCCGAAGCGCGCGGCCAGGGCGCAATCCGTTGCGCAGTATCGGGCGCCGAAAAAGGGGTCTGTCCCCAATTTTTGTTGCAGCCAGGTTTGGCATGTGTGCCAGTGGTTTTCGCCTTCGCGGATTCTGTCCGCGTCCCACTCGCTTTCCGGTTTGGAGCGCTTCTCGAATACGATTTCTTTCAGGCAGCCGCCCACTATCTTGTCCGAGTAGACGTGCAGCAGCCGCTCGCGGGCCTGTTGGGCCGGGTCCCTGCTGATCAACTTCTCCGGGGCGTAGCGCGAGTCCAGGTAATCGAAGATAACCGCCGACTCCCAGATCACCACATCGCCGTCCACCAGCACCGGCACGGTCCCGGTGGGGCTCAGGCGCTGGACCTCGGGGTGCTTCTCTCCCAGCACCGTGTCCACCGACTGGTACTCGATGTCCAGTTCCGCCAGGGCGATACGCACTTTCCAGCAGAAGGGGCAGTCGGTTCTTTGATACAGGGTTAACATCGCTCAAGCCGCGGGCTTCTGTTCCAGGTGTTGCTCGATCTTTTGCCACACGGCCGCGCCTTCACCCTGCAAGCGGGTCACCAGGCTTTCCGGGAAATCGACGGCAACCCCTTCACGGTAGGACGCCCGCTCGCTGACTTGCGCAAACCAGTCAGTCACCCGGGGGCAATCGTGGTCGTAGAGTGCGGTCCAGGCGAACTGGTGCAGGGTCTGAAAATACGGAGCGAGGCAGACGTCCGCCAGGCTGAATTCGTCACCCACCACCCAGCGGTGTTCAGTCAGCGCCGCCTCCATATCGAGGATGGTCTTGCGGTAGGTCCTCACCGCATCGGCGATATCGGGAGCATCCAGGCCGAACTTCACCAGGCGCTTCTGCCGCTCGCGCCGCGGTTTCTCCACAACGCGCTCGAGGATCGCCTCCCGTTCTTCCTCGGATTTTTCCATCAGCGCCGGGCGCATCACCATCGGCCACTGGATGGCGCCACATGAGGGGTGCAGTTTCACGTCCACGTGCTTCATCCAGAAGCGCATGCGGGCGCGCTGATAGGTATCGACCGGCTTGAGACTGTGCTCCGGAAATGTATCGTCCAGGTATTCGCAGATGATACTGGACTCGATCACCGGCTTGCCGTCGTGCACCAGTGTCGGCACCACTCCGAGCGGGTTCAGTTCCAGGTACCAGGGCTCGAGATTCTCCTTGTCCTTCAGGCTGACCTG
>JAACFI010000460.1 GCA_009937575.1 Haliea sp. | reverse complement strand
CCCCTGTTGCAACTCAGCCCGTCTTTGTGAGCGCGCCCCGCGCCGCACAGAGACGGGCCCCTTGAAACTGGCGCAAGTCTGCGTCCCAACGGGCTTTGACCGTGCCAAGGCACGATGTCATAGACGTCAAAACTCCCTGCCCGGCGGCCAGTCGACGGACTGACTGGCGCAGCCCACACCCGATTCCGCGGCCCTTAACGGGTCGTTCTGGGGTGTGAGGATCAGGGGGATTCAACAAGCAGCGCACCACGCTGCACCGGCCTCGCAACGAGGCCCTCACGCTGTGACCGCCAGCCTATCCGCGGTTTATCACTCACCAGAGTTCAGGAATCGCTGTGAGAAACCGAAACGAGAACCCCGACTTGCATAGAGGAGAACGTCATGAAGAAAGTGGGTGGTCACCGTAACTTCGGTTACGGCAAGCAGATGGATTGGGCGGGCAGACAGGCACTGAGGGATCGATACGGCAACGGACACTACGGGACAGTTGCCGGCCACGCCGAGCGCTGGCGACGGTTCGTCACGTGGTGTCGCGATGAATGCGAGATCCGCGATGCGCAGTCCGTCGATACGGGCATCGTTGAGGACTACGGCCGGTCACTTAATAAAGAAGTTGCTGCTGGGATGTCGCCAGCCTACGCACAAAACCTGCTGTCGACGGTCAACGTCGTGCTGGAATCGATGCGATGCGATCAACGGATACGGGTTGCGCCAGCGGCGTTTGTCGGCCAACGATCACGAACACGCACAGACCCACCGGCGGGACTCGATCGGAAGATCGTGCGCCAGTGTGCAGACCAGTTACGCGAAAACGGCCACAAGCGGGTCGCGGCGCTGGTGGAAATCGCCCGGGCGCTGGGTCTGCGGCTAAAGGAAGCGTCGCTGCTCAATGCGCGGATTGCGCTGGGTCAGGTGAAGAAACACGGTGCGGTCAATATCACGGCCGGCACCAAAGGCGGACGGGGTCATCGTGTTGATCGCTGGGTCCCGGTTTCGGGTGCTGCGATCGGTTGCCTGATCCGAGCGGCCAAGGCCCAGGGACAAGGTCGTAACCTGATACCGACCGATCTGTCTTGGCGTCAGTGGAACTCAAAAGTCCATCATGTCTGGGCCGCCGTCAGAGACGACTATGGTCTGAAAAAGATTCACGATCTACGTGCTGCCTATGCCTGCGATCGCTACAAAGAGTTGACTGGGTCAGTGGCACCGGTGATCGCTGGCAGGCGATGCGCCGATCGCATCAGTGATCGAGTGGCGCGGCAGACCATTGCGCAGGAACTGGGGCACGCCCGCATCGATGTCGTTGCCGCCTACATCGGCGGTAGCCGATGAGCCGGCCCGCGAATCATCGGGCGGCGGCACGCCAGGCCCGCTCGCTGCTGGCCAACCGGTTGCCGGGATCCAGGCGCGGCACGGTGCGCCAGCATCTCGCCCGGGCCGGACTCATTGCCGAGGTCATCTGGCGCCGCTGGCAGGTCGGTCCCTATCAATGGCGACTGAAGCACCTGCGCTGGTACCTGGTGGAGCAGACCGGTGAGTACGCCAGCGGCACGCGCTACCGCCACTGGCTGACCATACGACTTTTAATTCTCGCGCTCGATCACGATGGCTGGATCGATCGGCTCGACGGGCCCTGGGTCCGGCCGAGCGGTGTTCGCGGCGCGCTCAAGGCCGGGCGACCGGCACTGGAGCCGATACCGCCGGCGAACCGGGGTTCCGCGCCATGACCGGCAGATCCGCTGACCGAAAAGTGGCGGCCAGGCCGGCACTGCTGCCGCGGTTCATTCGCCTGCGTGACGCGCCGTTTTACCTCGGCATGGATCGCAACCGCTTCGGCGCGGAAGTTCGGCCCTATCTCACAACCATTCCGATTGGCAAACAAGGCGTTGCCTTCGACCGGCTTGAACTGGATGCCTGGGTGAACGACTATTTGTCACGCAATGGGCGTCCCGCCGAAAGGAGTTCACTATGGGACGCAAAAAATCACCGGGCCTCTTTAAACGAGGCCGCATCTGGTGGATCGACAAGAGAATCAAGGGATACGGAAGAGTGGCAGAAAGCTGTGGCACGACTAAGCTCGCGGAGGCGGAAGAGTATCTAGCGTTTCGCCTGAACGAGGTTCGTAGCGCCATGGTCTACGGCATTCGACCGACACGGACGTTTCAACAGGCAGCGATAAAATTCCTGGAGGATAACCAGCACAAGAAGCTCTTCGAGCGATACGTGTATGCGTTCGAGCGGGTGATGCCGTACATCGGAGATCTGCGGCTCGATCGCATTCACAACGACACACTGGCCAGCTATCGCCGGGCCCGTCGCGCGGACGGGGTATCAGCCGGCACGATTAACAAGGAACTTAGCTGTGTGCGCCGGGTGCTCAACCTGGCGGCCAGAGTCTGGCGCCACGATAACGGCATGGCCTGGCTCGATGCGCCGCCGTTGATCGAGATGGAGCAGGGCAATATTCGCAGGCCCTATCCATTGAGCTGGGAAGAGCAGGACCTCCTTTTTCGCGAACTGCCCGCACACCTGCAGCGTATCGCCTTATACAAGGTGAACACCGGCTGCAGGACGCAGGAGGTTTTGCAGCTTCGCTGGAACTGGGAGGTTCAGGTTCCGGAGCTTGGCACGAGCGTTTTCATCCTGCCTGTCCTTGACGAGTTCCAGACCAAGAACGGTCAGGAGCGCGTCGTCGTGCTCAACTCGATCGCCCGCAGGGTCGTCGACGAACAACGGGGCAAGCACCCCGAGTTCGTCTTCACCTACCGCGGCCGGCCGACGAAGAGCATTCATAACTGGGGATGGAAGCTCGCGAGGGAACGGGCGAAGCTGCCACAAGTTCGGGTCCATGATCTTCGGCACACGTTCGGTCACAGGCTTCGTGCCGCGGGCGTGAGCTATGAGGATCGGCAGGATCTTCTCGGCCACAAGTCGGATCGCATCACAACGCACTACTCGGCACCGGACGTCGCAAGACTGATCGAAGCGGCTGAGAAAGTGTGCGTGAGACGGCCAAACACGGTACTTCGCATCGCTGCTCCCACAAATCTCCCACAATTTGAAAAATCAGGCGAAGCGGTGAAGGAGGGCCGCGCGTAACGGTCTGAATTAAAAAGGGAAAAATGGCGCGCCCGACAGGATTCGAACCTGTGACCCCTGCCTTCGGAGGGCAGTACTCTATCCAGCTGAGCTACGGGCGC
>JAACFI010000110.1 GCA_009937575.1 Haliea sp. | reverse complement strand
TGTCACAGGAGCACGCCCAGGGACTCTACAATCGCGGACGCTCTTCAGGGGACTGGGCCTTCATGCCCCGCAGCTGTTTTATCGACCTGGCGGACACTCGACAGTGGATCGACGAGGCGCTTGAAGCGCCGAACCAACTGCCGTTCGCCATCGTGGAAACCCAGAAGGGCAAGGCGGTGGGCAGTACCCGCTACCTCAATATCAGGCCCGAGCACCGCTCCCTGGAAATCGGCTGGACCTGGCTGGGTCAGGAATGGCAGCGCACAGCGGTAAACACCGAGGCGAAACTGTTGCTGCTGACCCATGCCTTTGAGCGGCTGGGCTACCTGCGGGTTGAATTCAAGACCGATGCCCGCAATCTGCGCTCACAGGAAGCCCTGGAGCGGATCGGGGCCGCCCGCGAGGGGGTGTTGCGCAAGCACATGATCGTGCAGGGGGACTATTCCCGGGATTCCGTGTACTTCAGCGTTATCGACGAGGAGTGGCCCCAGGTGAAGGAGCGGCTGCAGTCGCTGGCAGACCGCTCCTGAGAGCGCTTCAGGATACGGTGGTCTGAACCGTCTCGTTGTCCGAGAAGCTACCCGCAAACAGGGGCGAGGTCAGGTACCGTTCGCCCGAGTCCGGCAGGATGGCGACAATCATCTTGCCCCGGTGTTGCTCCTGCTGCGACACCCGGTGGGCGACAGCCATGGCGGCGCCGCAGGAAACGCCTGCCAGGATACCCTCCTGCTGCATCAACTTGTGAGCCCACGCCATGGCGTCTTCGCTGGACACCTGCTCCACCTGATCCACCATGTCCAGGTCGAGATTTTCGGGAACGAAACCGGCCCCGATACCCTGGATTTTGTGGGGGGCGTGGCTGGGTTCCTCTCCGGCCTTGGCGGCGGTAATCATGGTGGTGGTGTCAGGTTCCACGGCAATCGTGTGTATCGCCTTGCCCTGGGTATTCTTGATGTAGCGTGAAATTCCGGTCAGGGTGCCGCCGGTGCCTACCCCGGAGACCAGTATATCGATACCGCCGTTGGTATCCTCCCAGATCTCCGGCCCGGTGGTGGTCTCGTGAATGGCGGGATTGGCCGGGTTCTCAAACTGGTGCGGGCCCCAGTACTTACTCGGGTCGGAAGCGATGACGTCCTCTGCTTTCTGTATTGCCGCGGGTATGCCCTTGGCGCCGTCTGTAAGCAGGATCTCGGCCCCCAGTGCCTTCATCAGCATACGCCGCTCCAGGCTCATGGTATTGGGCATGGTGAGAATACACCCGTACCCCCGGGCGGCGGCGACGAATGCCAGGGCGATGCCGGTGTTACCGCTGGTGGGTTCTACGATGGTCATCCCCGGCTTGAGGCTGCCGTCCTGTTCTGCGGCCATGACCATGCTGGTGCCGATACGGCATTTCACTGACATGGCGGGATTGCGGTTCTCCAGTTTGGCGTAAATATTGCCGTCGCTGATGTGATTGATTTTGACCAGGGGGGTCCCCCCTATGGTCTCTGCGTTGTCCTGGTAGATTTTGCTCATGCTGTATTCCCCTTGTCTGTGGAGCCCGCTTTTGTGAAGTAAGCAAAGCCTAGTACTGCCTTGAACTCCTGTCCAACAGAATGGTCTCACTGCCGGCTATACCGGTGTAACCGCCTGAGGTGTGGTTGTTTTTTGATCACAAAGACATTGCTGAAATTATTCCGGATTTTTTTTCGATTCGGTGGAACCAATGGCGGCGGGCACAGTCATATTAAACAGTGGCGATACAAGCAACAAAGTTGGAAGTTTGTGTTCGCCTTACTGGATTCCATCCAGGTCTCATATCCCCTTTTGTAGAGTGAGTCTCCATACCGGTCCCATGGGCCGGTTTTTTTTGTCTTTAGTTTGTGCCGATCGGTGGGCCTGAGCGCAGGACAGACCCAACTGGTCCAAGTACCAAGCTTTCAGTCGAGAAAACTGGCGATTTCCCCCAGAGATTTTTTTTCAATATCTGGTACACGGGTGCCATCTGCCGGGTAGCCCACCACCAGGATCATGGTGGGCTTTTCCCGCGTCGGGCGCCCCAGGATCTCGTTGAGGAACTTCATCGGGCTGGGAGTGTGGGTGAGGGTGGCCAGCCCCGCGTTGTGCAGGGCCGTGATCAGCAGCCCCGTGGCGATACCCACCGATTCAGGTACGTAATAGTTTTTGAGTTTGTTTCCCTCAGCGTCGACACCGTACTTCTCCGCGAAGATCACGATCAGGCAGGGGGCCTTCTCCAGGAACGGCTTGTGCGCGTCCGTACCCAGGGGCGCCAGCGCCCGCAGCCAGTCATCCGGGGCCCGCTGGTCGTAGAATTCCCGCTCCTCCTGTTCCGCACCCTCACGGATAGCCCGCTTGATCTCAGGGTTGCTCACCACGCAGAAGTGCCAGGGTTGCCGGTTGGCGCCGGAAGGGGCACTACCGGCGGCGAGCAGGCACTGTGCGATCACTTCCCCGGGTATCGGCTCCTCGCTGAACTCGCGGACACTGCGACGCCTGGAGGCCAGGCGGTAGAATTCGCCGGCCCGGCGGGACATCTCCTCGGGTGAATAGCGCTGGTAGTCCAGGGGTATCGTGGCGAATTCCTTGTCACTCACCGAGTGTCTCCTCTTCAGATAACAGGCTGGCCGCCAGCAGCGAGTCGAGGGTCTGGGGCCCCACCAGGGTAGCGGCCACTTCTCCCGCCGGGTTGAGAACCAGGGTAGTGGGCAGCACCACTGGCCTGGGCGTTCCCAGTTCTGCCGCCGGGTCCTGCGGAAGGACCGGGAAGTCGATACCCAGTGCCGCCACCTGGCGGTCCAGATCCTCGCCCGTGGCGCCGTCGAAATTCACCCCCAGCACCCGGATCTCCGGGTGATCCCGGGCGAGGTGGTTCAACTCGGGAATTTCCTTGATACAGGGCTTGCACCACTCAGCCCAGTAATTGACGATCACCCAGTGACCGCTGGTGCCCGCCAGGGTCGCATCGCGGGACTCACCGCCATCACCGCCACAGGCACACAGCATTAGCAGTACAATGCCGGAGAACAGGGGTCTCATGCGGTGTAGAGCTCGACCAGGCTGCACTGCAACAAGTCTCGCTGTCCCGAGCGCTGTTCGCGCAACATGCTGTAGGCGTTCTCCTGCCATTCCAGGTGGGCGCTGATATCTTCCTTGTCCAGGGGCTGTTCATCATTGACCCACTCCTTGAGCTGCCAGAACTTGATGCTGTTCAGGTCGCGGCTAAGCAGGTAGTGCCCCTTGTCATTCTGGGTGATGATTTTCTTGCGGATGAGCAGGTCGCGTAATTCCCGCCAGGTCTCGCTGTCCACCCCCCTTACAACAGTGTGTTTGTTGTTCAGCAGCTCTATCTCGCGCACTGCCCGTCCTGACTGCTGCTTCTGCCAGAACAGGAACAGTATATCCAGTGCTTTCAGCACGGTGGGTCGCCGGGCCTGCTCCACAGTCTGGTAAGCGGAGAGACTGTGAACCAGGATGCCCCCCATCAACACTATGATCCAGGACAGGTAGATCCACAGCAGGAACAGGGGCACGGCGGCAAAGGCGCCGTAGATAAAGGTGTAGCTGGAGCCCACCACCAGGTCGGTGAAGATGTTCCGGGCTATGTGGAATGCACAGGCCGCGACGAAACCGCCGATGATGGCGTGTTTGAAGGGCACCCGGCAGTTGGGTACGGCCACGTAGACCAGGCTGAAGCCGGCAGTACTGAGCAGCAGCGGTGAGGATTTCAGCAGGAACGCCCTGGCGCCGATGACGTCGAATTCTTCCAGGGCGTGGGCGAAGGTGGACAGGTAGGTACTGAGTCCCAGTGCCACACCGATGGTGATCGGCGCCAGGCTGAGCACCGCCCAGTACAGCAGGAAACTGGAAACGGCGCTGCGATTTTCCCGCGCCCGCCAGATCTGATTGAAAGCATTCTCTATATTGCGCAGCATCAGCACCGCGGTGATCACAAGGAACACGATGCCTGGCCCGGTCAGGTTCTTGGCCTGGCGGGAGAAGTCGCTGAGGTAGGCCTCGATCTCATCGCTGCTGTCGGGCATCAGGTGCTGGAACAGGAAGTCCTGCATCTGCTCTTCCAGACCCTGGAAGGCGGGTATCGCCGAGGCCATGGTGTACAGCACGGTGAGCAGGGGGACCAGGGCGAACAGGCTCATATAGGTCAGTGCCGCGGCGTTTTCCGAGCAGCGGTCCACTGAAAACCGGGCGATGACATAGCGTATCCGCCGCCACCCCTCGCGCCCCAGTTCCGTGAGAAATTCCATGTCTCATTATTGCACGATTGGCCACGGCGCTGCACCGGGGTCGCTCCCTGCAATCTGAATGGTTTTGTTATACTGTGCTGCTTCTTTGCCTCGTCTCCAGGAGTAGAACATGAGTGAGTTCACCATTTACCACAACCCCCGCTGTTCCAAGTCCCGCAACACCCTGGCGCTGTTGCAGGAAAATGGCATCGAGCCGGAGGTTGTCCTGTATCTGGAGACCTGTCCCAATGAAAAGGAAATCGCCGGCCTGCTCGACAAGCTTGGAATCACTCCCTCTCAGCTGGTGCGGCGTGGGGAGGAGGCCTACAAGGCCTGCGGTCTCAGCGCGGATTCCAGCGATGCCGACATCCTGGCGGCCATGGCCCGGCATCCCAAGCTGATCGAACGCCCCATCGTGGTCAGCGGGCAGCGGGCGGTGTTGGGCCGTCCGCCGGAGAACGTGCTGGAGCTGATCAACTGATGCCCGAACCCTACGTCCTGGTGTTGTACTACTCACGCCAGGGCGCCACGGCGACCATGGCGCAACAGGTGGCGCGCGGTGTCGAGCTTGTGTCCGGTATCTCTGCGCTGCAGCGTACGGTACCTGCGGTATCCGCCAACTGTGAACAGACCGAGGAGGATATCCCTGCGGAGGGCCCCCTGTACTGTGAGATGGAGGAGTTGCGAGACTGTAGCGGCTTGGTATTGGGCAGTCCCACACGATTTGGCAACATGGCTGCACCAATGAAGTATTTTCTCGACCAGAGCTCTTCGCTGTGGCTCAGTGGGGCCATGATCGACAAACCGGCTGCGGTATTTACCTCCACCTCAAGCCTGCACGGCGGCCAGGAATCGACCCTGCTGTCCATGATGATGCCACTGCTGCACCACGGCATGGTGATCGCGGGGCTTCCCTACAGTGAGGCGGGCCTGATGACCACGGCATCCGGGGGCACCCCGTACGGTGCTTCTCACTGGGCCGGTAAGGACAACAGCCGACCGGTGGATGACACTGAGGCTTCCCTGTGTCGCGCCCTGGGTCGCCGGGTAGCGCAGCTGGCGGTGGATTTGTCGGGATGAGTGGCAGCATCAGTTCGATCGCGGCCCGCTGTACCTGGTTCAGCTACTCGCTGCTGCTGCTGCAGCAAGCGGCGGATGCGTGGATCAACCAGGTGCCCTGGGTGGTCTGGGTGGTAAAACTCGCTCCACTGTTGTTATTTCTTCCCGGAATGTGGCGCGACCGCTTGCGCAGTTTTATCTGGCTGTGTTTCGTCTGCCTGCTGTATTTTATCGTCATGGTCCAACGTCTATTCCTGGAGCCCGGTTCTGCACTGCCGATAGTCGGCACGGTCGCGGTGGTCGCGTTGTTCACCGCATCTATGCTATACGTGCGCTGGCGTGCACGGGAATTGCGTGCCACAGCCGGGGACGTCCCGGTAAACCCTGGAGATTGAAATATGAGTAAACCCTCGCTGTTGCGCCGGGTATTTTCCGCGACCTGGAACGGGATTACCCGCGTCCGGCTGGCCCTGTCCAATATCCTGTTCCTGCTGATGCTGGTGTTTATCTACGTGGTTTACCTGGGCGGGGCCCCCGCGCCCCTGCCAGATCGGGCGGCGCTATTGCTGAACCCGGTGGGCTCCATCGTCGACCAGAAGTCGCCGGTAATGCCGCTGCAGGCACTGGCGGGGGATCCTTCCCCGGCGGACAACGAGGTATTACTGCGCGACGTGATAGAGGCGATCGAATACGCCAAAGATGACCCTGCCATCAACTCCCTGGTGATGGAACTGGATAAGCTGGTCTACGTGGGGATCAGCAGGACCCAGGAGATCGCCGCGGCCCTGGAGGCATTCCGCGAAAGTGGCAAGCCTATCATCGCCGTGGGGGATTACTTCAGCCAGGACCAGTACCTGTTGGCCAGCTACGCGGACGAAATTATCAGTCATCCGCTGGGTGGCGTGATCCTCGAAGGTTTCAGCAGTTACCGCAACTACTTTCGCGCGCGGGGGAGCACAAATCGGCCATGGAACCCTTCATGCGCGACGATATGTCCCCGGGTGAAAAAGAAATAACCGGGCGCTGGCTGCAGGTCTTATGGGACCAGTATGTCTCCATCGTAGAGGCGCGCCGCGAGCTCGCCCCTGGGGCCGTGAATGACTACAGCAATCGATTCGCGGACAAGCTGCAGGCGCAGGGCGGTAATACCGCGAAAACAGCCCTTGAGGCGGGTCTGGTTGACCGTTTGATGAGCCGTCGGGATGCCAATGACTACCTGGTGGAGACGGTCGGCGCCAGTAACGACGACGGCCTGTACGAGGCCATGCTGTTCGAGCGTTACGTGGCACGCAAACGGCCCTCATCCCTCACCGGGGTCGAGGGCGATCGGGTGGCGGTGATCACCGCCCGCGGCGACATGCTGCCCGGGGAACAGCCGCCGGGCACCATCGGCGGTGATTCCCTGGCCAAGCTGATTCGCACGACGGCGGAAGAGGACGGGGTCAGGGCCATTGTCCTGCGCGTGACCAGCGGCGGCGGCAGCATGTTCGCGGCGGAGGTCATCCGCCAGCAAATACTGCACGCCCGGGCCTCCGGCATACCTGTGGTCGTCTCCATGGGCTCGGTAGCCGCATCTGGCGGCTACTATATCGCTGCCGAGGCCGACGAGATCTGGGCGTCCCCATCGACCATTACCGGCAGCATCGGTGTGTTCGCCGCGTTTCCCACCTTCGAGCGCCTGCTGGAACGGGCGGGGGTATTTACCGACGGGGTCGGCACCACCGAGCTGGCCGGTGCCCTGCGGGTCGACCGGCCGCTGAATCCGCAGGTGGTGGCGGCCCTCAACAGCGGTGTCAGCCACGCCTATGCGAGTTTTCTGCAGATCGTCGCCGAGGGGCGGGACATGAGCCTCGAGGAGCTGGATCAGCTGGCCCAGGGCAGGGTGTGGAGTGCCCCGGATGCCTTGGAAAATGGGCTGGTTGATGCCCTGGGAAGCCTCGATGAGGCGATTGCCGCCGCTGCGGCACGGGCGGGGATGGAGCAGTATGAAGTGGAGTACGCGGAGATTCCTCGCTCACCCCGGGAAATGTTGCTGCAGCGTCTCGCCGACAGGGCGGGCAGCCTGTCTGCCTGGACTCGCTCCGGGGCCAGTGCGTCCCTGTTACAACTGTTGCGACCGGCGCGGGAAGCGGCCAGGGAATTATCCCTGCTGCAGGACCCCGGCCACCTTTACACCCGCTGTATCGCCTGTGGTCTCATACAGTGACCTGGTCGCCGGCAGGCGCGGCATCACGGGCTGACCACCAGCGGTTCAGGTCATCCAGGATCATGTACAGGCTGGGCACCAGCAGCAGGGTGATGACGGTGGCGAACACAATGCCGAATGCCAGGGAGATGGCCATGGGGATGATGTCCTGGGCCTGGCTAGTGCGTTCCATCAGCATGGGGACCAGCCCGAAGAAAGTGGTCAACGAGGTCAGCAATATCGCCCTGAAGCGGCGAGTGCCCGCATCCATCACAGCTTCCCGGAGATCCTTGCCTCTGGCCACGGCCTTGTTCACGTAGTCCACCAGGATCAGGCTGTCGTTCACCACCACGCCGCTGAGGGCGATGATGCCCATTACTGACATCATGCTCACCGGGTATCCGGTGATCCAGTGTCCTACAACAGCGCCGATCACGCCGAAGGGGATCACCCCCATGATGATCAGCGGCTGCAGGTAGGAGCGGGTGGGTACGGCCAGCAGCGCGTAAATGCCGAACAGGGCGAGGGAAAAACCGATGCCCATACTCATTGCGATCTTGGCCTCTTCTTCGGCCATGCCTGACAGGCCGTACTTCAACCCCGGGTACTTCTCGATCAGGCCCGGCAACACATTTTTTTCGATGTCCTTGATAACCCGATCGGGTTCTACCCGGCTCTTGTCTGCTTCAGCGGTCACTTCAACGGCGCGCTGGTAATTGATGCGGGTGGCTTTCAGCAGTCCCTGGCGCACGTCTGCCCTGGCCACTGTCTCGAAGGGCACCTCGTCGCCCTGGGGGGTGCGGATGAACATATTGTTCAGGCTGTTGATATTCTCCCGGTCTTCCCGCGGGTAGCGCACCATGACCTTGATCTCGTCCACGCCCCGCTGTATGCGCTGTGCTTCGGCGCCGTAAAAGGCGTGCCGAACCTGGCTGGCCAGGTCGTAGCGGGTCAGTCCAATGGCCTCCGCTTCCGGCAGGATGTCCAGGTGAAATTCGTCGGCGGTGTCGCTGGCACCGTTGCGGATATCGTAGAGTCCCGCGTAGCGCCCCATGGCTTCTTCCAGATCCGCTGACGCGGCGCGCAGGGTGTGGAGATCCTTATGCATCAGGTCGAAAGACACCGAGGGTCCGAATTTCGGGCCGTCGGCACTGGTGACGGCGAATACCTCGGCCCCGTGGACGGTACCCACTTTCTCGCGCCAGAGGTTTTCGATTTCCGGCGTGGACAGGCTGCGCCGGTCCTCCTTGATCAGTTCCACGTCGATGCGACCGTTGATACGGTCGTAGCCGTATACACCCATGTGGGCGATCAATTTCTCTGTGGCACCCCTCTCCCTTTGGTAATCCTGTTCCACCTCCTGCAGCGCCCGGGCGATATTGGTGATTGCCTCCAGCGTGCGCTCCTCCGGTGTGCCCTGGGACATGCGCAGTTCCACCTGCATGAATTCCCCCGGGGTATCCGGTGACAGTACCGTGCGCACCACGCCACCCAGAAGCAGGCCACTGCACAACACCAGCAGTGAGAGGAAAAATGCCAGGGTTGCGTAGCGGTTGGCCAGGCAACGCTGGATCATTGGGCGGTAGCGATTCTGCACGAATCCGGTGAGGTGGCGGTTGACCGCCTCCTGGACGTGGTCCACCTGCAGCAGCAGCCGGTTGCGAGTGGGCTTGCTGTGGGCCAGGTGTGCCGGCAGGATCCACTTGGACTCCACCAGGGAAAAACTGAGACACAGGATCACCACCCAGCCGCAGGCGGCGGGCATGGGACCGAACACACCCTGGACGAACAGGGTGGGAGCGAAGGCGACGATGGTGGTCAGCACCCCGAAGGTGGCCGGGGTCGCCACCCGGTAAACGCCCTTGATGACGTTCTCCACACTGTGCCCGTGGCGCTCCTGTTCGCTGTAGGCGCTCTCGCCCATGATAATGGCGTCGTCCACCACGATGCCCAGCACCAGGATGAACCCGAAGATGCTGATCATATTGAGGGAGGCGTTGATATAGGGCGTATTGATCAGGGCCATCGCCCCCAGGAAGCAGACCGGAATACCGAGCATGACCCAGAAGGCGAGCTTTATCTCCAGGAACAGGGCCAGGATGATAAACACCAGCAGTGCGCCCATGGCCAGGTTTTTCAGCATCATTCCCAGCAGGCCTTCCAGGTAATAGGTGATATCCGACCAGACTTCCAGGGTAATGCCATCCGGCAGGTGCCCCTGCTTCTCTGCCACGTAGGCCTTGGCGGCCTCCGCGGTTTCGATAACATCCTGCTCGCCCATGGCGAACACGTTGATGCCCAGGGAGTACTTGCCATTGAACATGGCGAAACCGCGGGCATCGACGAAGCCGTCCTCCACGGTAGCGATATCCCCCAGCAGCAGGCGCGTGCCATCCGGCCAGGTTTTCAGCACGATGGCCTCGAAATCCTGCTGTACGTAGGCCTGGCCCAGGGTGCGCAGCATGATATCGCCGTTCTCGGTCTGCACCGAACCGGCAGGCAGGTCGAGTGACGAGCGCGCTATGGTGTTGGCAACGTCGCCCAGAGACAGGTGGTACTCTCGCAGCAGTTGTTCGGATATCTCGATGGCGATTTCGTAGTCCCTTGCGCCGACCACCTCGGCAGCGGATACTTCCGGCAGGGCCAGCAGTTCCCGGCGTATTTCCTCGGCCAGCGCTTTCATACTGCGCTCGTCCAGGTCCCCGCCGATCTGTACCGTCAGCGAGGGGAACAGGATTTCCGGCTGGCTGATGATGGGCTTCTCCGCTTCCTCCGGGAAGTGCGGAATGGCGTCCACCCGGTTCTGGATGTCATCCAGCAGGCGGGAAACATCCGTGCCCTCCAGCGGCTCGATCCAGATCAGGGCATTGGATTCGTAGGCATCCGACTCGATGCGCTTGATGCCGTCGACATCGTTGATCGCCTCCTCTATCTTGAGGACGATGCCTTTTTCCACTTCCTCTGGTGCAGCCCCGGGATAGGGGGCGGTGATATAGATCATCTCGATATCCAGGGCCGGGAAGAAGGCCCGCTGGATATTTAAGGCGGAGCCGATACCCACCGCCATAATAATCAGCATCAACAGGTTGGCCGCCACCGGGTTGTAGGCGAACCAGGCGATGATGCCCTTGTAGCGGGGACTGTTCACCGGCCGCCGGCCACCATGGCGGCGTCGGCTTCACCGGATGTGGAGGCTGTATTGAGTGCCTCGGCACCCTCAACTTTCGACCTGCCGTGCTGGTCCAGTTTGTCGCTGGGCGTGGTCGACTTGATGGTGACTTTCGAACCGGCGAAGGAACTGTCCAGCGCGGTGAGGGAAACCAGGTCGCCCTCGTCCAGCCCGGCATTGACATAGATATGATCGCCGCCGGTGCGCAGAACACTCACCTTGCGGTTACGCAGGTGCATGCTCTCATCTACCACCCAGATAAAATTGCCGGCCCGCAGGAGATAGCGGGGCAGGGTGACCAGGCCTTTGAGTTCGCGCCCCTCGATGTTGGCGTTGACAAAGGTGCCGATACGCAGCGGCTCCCGGGTAGGGTCCTTAAGGGCGTAGGGATCCTCGATCCTGGCCACCGTGTAAAGCACCCGGGAGCGTTCGTCGAAAATGCCCTCCGTGCGATGCAAGTCGGCCGTCCAGTGTTTAACTTCGCCGGAAACATCGGTGTAAAGGTCGATGGGTGAACCCTGTTCGTAGCCCTTGAGCCCCGGTAATTCCAGGTAGGCCAGTTTACTCTGCGGAATGGGCAGGCGTACTTCCGCAGACTCTACCGAGAAAATGTCGGCCAGCGGTTTACCCGCCGAGACAAATTTCCCCAGGTCACTGTGCTTGGCCCGGATCAGTGCGTCGTAGGGCGCCTTGATAATCGTGCGTTCCAGGTTGTCCCGGGCGGTGTTGAGATCGGCCTGGGCAGCCAGTAACTGGGCCTCGGCCTGCTCCAGTTGCGGCTTGCGCAGGTACAGGTCCCTGGCCTCCTCGCTACGCTGGCTGCCTTTCGGCAGTTTCTTCCATTCCTGCAGTGCGACCTCTGCCCGCCCTTTTTCCTGCGCCAGGCTGCTCTCCGCGGACTCCACCGCTGCCTGTGCCCGTAGCAGGCTGGTCTGGTAGTCCCGCGGATCGATACGCAGCAGAACCTCGTCCCGTGAAACGAAACCGCCGACATTGAAGCTGTCTGCAACGTCGACGATGCGCCCCTTGACCTCCGCCAGGATGGCGGTTTCCTTAAGTGGGGTGACGGTACCCTGGGCCTGTACCTGGATTCTCAGGTCCTGTTTTACCACGCTGGCCACATCGACACTCACGGTAAGTTCCGCCGGCTCCTCGATATCCGTGGGTGGCCGGGTGAGGAACAGCAGCAGGCTGACGCCACTAGCGAGCGCCAGCATGAGTACCGAGAGGAACAGCTGTTTTTTCATTGAGGCCACAATTCCACCTGGTGCCGGCCGGTCGGCTTCCCTGCCGCCGGGCGCGCCTGGGGCGCGTCAAATATCAAGAAATCAGGGCCTATTTATACCACAAGCAGGGTCTGCCGGTGTGTGAAATACTTGTAATGAAAACTAAAGGATGGGGGCGTGAAAAACACCCCCGGACCGGCGTTGGGCTTACTCGCCCTTGTCGAGGTGAACATCCATCTGTGGGTAGGGGATGCTGATTCCGGCTTCGTCGAACTTTAACTTGACGGTTTCCGTGGTATCCCACAGCAGGCCCCAGTAATCCTCGGCCTTGACCCAGGGGCGAACCAGGAAGTTCACGCTTGAGTCGGCGAGTTCGCCCAGGGCGATCACGGGCGCGGGATCCGGCAGGACGCGATCATCGGCAGCGATGATTTCCTCCAGCATTTGTTTGGCCTTGCGGATATCGTCGTCGTAGGAGATACCGAACACCATGTCCACACGGCGCGTGGGGCGGGCAGAGTAGTTGGTGATGTTATTGCTCAGTATCGAACCGTTGGGAACGATGATTTCCTTGTTGTCCGTTGAGGTCATGGTGGTGGTGAAAATGCTGATATTGTCCACCACGCCGGTCGCTCCGCCGGCCTCGACAAAATCACCCTTGGTGAACGGGCGGAAGATGATCAGCATCACGCCGGAAGCGAAGTTGGACAGGGAGCTCTGCAGGGACAGGCCGATGGCGAGGCCGGCGGCGCCGAGCAGGGCCACCAGGGATGTGGTATTGATACCCAACTGGCTCAACGCGGCGATGATGACGAACAACAATAGCACCCAGCGCAGAATCGAGCTGAGGAAACCGACCAGGATCTCGTCCATGCCGCGGCTGCTCAGCAGTTTTCTCACGGCCCCGACGACCATGGCCACGACTGCACGGCCCAGGTAAAAGATAACCAGGGCGAGTGCGATCTTGATGCCCCAGGGAATAACGTACTGGTCGATCAGGCTGCTGAGTTGTGCGGGGTCCATGCTGGATATCCTCGTGGTGGTTGGTTATTACAGATCAACTATAGCCAACAAGCGGGTGATTGCAAAAGATGTTGAACCGCCGCAGCTGAAGAGCCCTTGACCAGGGTGGTATAGTCCCCCGACGATCATTGATACCATCCACCGGAGCACCCCATGACCACGACTTTCGATAATCCGACGGCCCTGTTGTCCGCAGTGGGCCAACATCTGGGTTACAGCGACTGGCTGGAAATCGATCAACAACGGATCAACCAGTTCGCCGATGCCACCGGCGATCACCAGTGGATACATGTCGACCCGCAAAAAGCAGCTGAGGGGCCTTTTGGCAAGACCATCGCCCACGGTTACCTGACCCTGTCCCTTGCCAACCTGTTCCTGCCGCAGATCATGGAAGTGAAAAATACTTCCATGGGCGTCAACTACGGTTGCGAAAAAGTGCGCTTCCCGGCTGCTGTACCGGTGGGAAGCAGGATACGTGGCGGTGGGGAGGTCGTCAGTGCCGAGGAGGTGAAGGGCGGCGTGCAGGTCGTCGTGCGTATGACTATCGAGATCGATGGGGGTGACCGGCCCGCCTGCGTGATTGATACCATCAGCCGTTTTTTCCCTTGAAGCCGTGACCACCTGAATCCGCCGATTCTGTTGTAGACTGTCTCCCCGCGGAGGCGCCGATCCTTGTGAGGTAGTTTGCTGTGCTGGAGATGAGCGATAACGTAGAACCTGTACACCCGGCTGCTACCGTGGTGCTGGTGCGCGACGGTGACCAGGGGCTGGAAGCGTTGCTGGTGCAACGCAACAAGGCAGTACAGCACATGGGGGGTATGTGGGTGTTCCCCGGCGGTAAGGTGGATCAGGCAGATTATCCCGAGGATGGCGACCAGTATACCGCTGCCCTCAACGCGGCTATTCGCGAGACCCGCGAGGAGGCCGGGCTGGAGGTCGACCCCGGGCAACTGGTCTACCAGTCACACTGGACCACGCCTGAAGGGGCAAAAAGACGCTTTTCCACCTGGTTTTTCCTCACCATTCTCAAGGATGGCCAGGAGGTGACAGTCGACGGGGGCGAAATAGCCCATCACCGCTGGGTTCGTCCCGAGGTAGCCTTCGCGGAACTGGCGGACGAGGAGCACCCTTTCCGCCTGATGCCGCCGACCTATGTCAGCCTGGTGGATATTGCCGTTTGCAACACCTGCAGTGAAGCCAAGGCAATGATCGGTTCACGCGAGGCCATTGTCTATGCGCCGCGCATGGTGTTTGTCGAGGACGGTATCTGTTTCCTGTACGAGGGCGACGCGGGCTATGAGGTGGAGGAACTGGAGATCGCCGGCCCACGCCATCGCACCTATATGATCAATGGACAGCTTGAGTATATCCGCCAACAGTGAGGCGTCGGGCCGGGGTGGGCAATGACAGCGGATTCTGACCGGGACAATATAAGCCGCAGGCAGTTGCTGGCAGCCGTCGGCGCCGGTGCCGCCGCTGCGGTGACGGTTGGCGCCGGGGCCCTGCCAGCCTCGTCGGTCGGATCCTGGGATGCCCAGGCAGATGTGTTGATCGTCGGTTCCGGCGCGGCGGGTGTCAGCGCAGCTATCGAGGCCCGGGCCGCGGGCGCCGGGGTACTGTTACTCGAGTCACTGTCCCGTTTGGGCGGCGCCTCTGCCATGTCCGGCGGTGTCGTTTACGCCGGCGGCGGTACGGCATTGCAGAAAGCACTTGGTGTGGATGACAATGTCGAAGCCATGTACGACTTCCTGTCCCGGGCCGGTGCCCCCCATCCCCCCCTGGACAAGATCCAGCTCTACTGCGAACAAAGCGCCGCCCACTTCGATTGGCTGGTGGCACAGGGTGTGCCCTACCTGGAGAAATTCAGCGCTGCCAAGGGCCTTCCCATGGGGGATGAGTCGCTTTATTTTTCCGGCACGGAACTGGCCTGGCCCGCCTGGGAGCTCGCCCGGCCGGCGCCGCGCGGGCACGTGCCGGGGGTTACAGGCATGAACGGCGGCAGGCGCCTGATGCAGGCTTTGCTGGCCCGGGCGGAGTCCGTAGGCGTTGAAATGCGCACCGCTGTGGTCGCCCGGCGACTGGTGACTGAGAGTGACGGGCGCGTTGCCGGGTTGAGGGTCGAAGCGGATGGGCAGGTACAACATATAAAAGCGCGTCGGGGGCTGCTGCTGGCGGCCGGAGGGTTCATCCACAACCGGGAGATGCTGCGGCAATACGCCCCGGAGCTGTACGACTGTTCCGTGCCCTGGGGTAATGCTGGCGACCAGGGTGATGGTATCAATATGGGGATCGCCGTCGGGGCCGCGGCCCTGCGCATGCACCAGGGTTTCGCCATAGCCCCGATCTACCCGCCGGAAAACGTCCTGTCGGGAATACTGGTGAATGAGAGCGGCCAGCGCTTTATCTCCGAGGAGTCCTACCACGGGGTGCTGGGAGACGCCATTGCCTTCCACCAGCGCGGCCGGGCCTGGCTGATTACCGATCAGCGCAGCAGCTTTGCAGGCCACCAGGACAATTTTCTGCCGGTGGCCCGAGGTAACAGCATCGGAGAAATCGCCGCCAGACTGGACCTGCCCAAGGGTGCGCTGCAACACACGGTGGCCTACTACAACCGCCACGCAGCCAACGGTGATGACCCCATGTTCCGCAAGAGCCGCGATTACCTGCGCCCCCTGCAGGGTCCGCCTTACACCGCCTGGGACCTTTCGGTAGAAAAGGCGTTTTTCGCTGCCCATACTTTTGGCGGCCTGCACACCACGATCGATGGCGCTGTGGTCAACAGTTTCGGTGAGCAGATCCCCGGCCTGTACGCTGCGGGGCGCACCACTGCGGGATTGCCGATGGCGCCCTATATCGCCAGCGGCCTGTCAGTGGGAGACTGTACTTTTTTTGGCCGACGGGCCGGGCGTGCAGCGGCCGGCGCAACTTCATGATGCGCTTTATTTTTCCGATGGTGTTGCTGGTGGGAGCGATAACCCGTCCGGTGTGGGCACAGGAGCCGCCGCGCGGGGACGCGGAGAGGGGGCGGCTGGTATTCGGTGCCTGCAGGACCTGCCATTACACGGAGCCGTTTATGGGGCATAACAATGGCCCCAACCTGCACCGGATCTTCGGCAAGGTGGCGGGAAAACAATCGGGCTTTGATTATTACTCGGAGACGTTCAGGCAGGCTCAGTTTGTCTGGACCCCAAAGTTGATGTACGTCTGGTTGGAAAACCCGATGGCCATGTTCCCGGGCTCCTCCATGATGAGCCTGGGAGTGCCCGACCCCCAGCGACGGGCGGACCTGATCGAGTTCCTCAAGCGGGCCAGTGTCCGCGAGGCACAGTAACTAGGTCCTGACGATAACGGAACTGCCGTGGCCGAACAGGCCCTGGTTGGCGGTGATACCCACTTTCGCGCCCTCGACCTGGCGGTCTCCCGCCTCGCCACGCAACTGCCAGGTCAGTTCGCAGACCTGGGCCAGTGCCTGGGCCGGTACCGCCTCCCCGAAACAGGCCAGGCCGCCGGAAACATTGACCGGGATCCTGCCGCCCAGGCTGGTATCACCATTGCGGAGCAGGGCCGCCGCCTCGCCCCGTGGTGCCAGGCGCAGGTCCTCGATCCAGTCCAGCTCCAGGGCGGTGGACAGGTCGTAGACTTCAGCCAGGTCCACGTCTTCCGGACCGATCCCAGCTTCCTCGTAGGCCTTCAGAGGCAGGGTGGAGCGGAACGACCGGGCCTCGACACCGTCCGCCGCGGCGGAATCGGTGGCGATGTCCGGCATTTCCACCACGCCGCTGGCGAAGGTCGGGGTCACCGTGGAGATGGCCGCCACCCGGGGTGCATCCCCCTTGCCGATCTTGCGGGCATAATCCAGGCTGGAGACGATGAGGGCGGCACCGCCGTCGCTGGTGGCACAGATGTCCATCAGCCGCAGGGGGTCCGCCACCATGGCGGAGGCGGCCACATCCTCGGCGGTGAAGCACTTGCGATAACGCGCCCGGGGATTTTTGCTGCCGATACGGGAGTTCTTTACCTTTACCGCCGCAAAATCCTCCAGGGTGTCGCCGTAGAGGTCCATGCGCCGGCGGGCGTAGAGGGCAAAGTAGGTGGGGTTGGTGATCCCCAGGTAGAAGCGCACCCAGTCAGGGTCCTCCGGGCGATAGCCCTTGGCCGGCGCCAGGAAGCCCTTGGGAGTGGTGTCCGCACCCACCACCAGGGCGACGTCGCATTCACCGGCGAGGATCTTGTTGCGGGCCGCAGCCAGTGCCTGGGAGCCAGAGGCGCAGGCGGCGTAGGAGGTATTGACCTCGGCCCCCTGCCAGCCCAGGGCCTGGGCGAATGTCGCCCCCGCCACGTAGCCGGGGTAGCCACAGCGCACGGTGGCGCCGCCGGATACGAAGCTGACGTCCTGCCAGGGTACGCCGGCATCCGCCAGGGCCTCCCGGGCAGCGGCCACACCGTACTGCACAAAGTTATGGCCCCACTTGCCCCAGGGGTGCATGCCGGCGCCGAGAATCGCAATTTCATTGGACATAGTATTTCGCTCCAGGATCTGTGGCGCTCAGGACGCGACCGGTTGCCATTTCCAGCTGACCTTGATGTCGTCGTCGGTCTCGTGCAGCGGTTCCAGTACCAGTTCCATGGTCATGCCGACCTCGAGGTCGTCGACGTCGACACCCTTGACCACCTGGCCCAGTACCACCATCTCTTCCTTTTCCAGTTGCACCGCGGCAATGGTATAGGGTTCGAAGGGATCCGGGGCCACGAAAGGTTCGGGGGGCTGGTAGCAGGCATTGGTGTAGCTCCAGACCTGGCCGGTTCGGCTCAGCTCCACCTCCCTGAAGTCGGTGCTGTCACAGCCGGGGTTCTTGCAGTACTGACTCTGCTTGGGGAAAAAGTAGGTGCCGCAGGCCGCACACTGGGTGCCGATCAGGTGTGGCTTGGCGGTCATGGTGTGCCAGCCCTCGATGGCCGGCGCCAGGGGTTTTTCACTCATAGGTCTCTCCCGGGATAGGCGGCGCACAGCTTACTACCGCCCCCCCGAGACAGGCAAGGACTGCCGCAAATGTGGTGGTAGCAGGCCCCGGGGGTTTACTATGGCAGACCTGAGTTTCATGACGTCGGGGGGTTGCCATGTGTGGCCGGTTTAACGTGATCGATAACCCGGGCCTGCAGCAGTTGCTGCGGGACCTTGGTATAGATCTGAAGTTGCCCGGGGGCGTCAATATTGCGCCAACTGAGGACATCCCGCTGCTGCGCCGGGACGACTCGGGGGCCTCCGTGGCACTGGCCCACTGGTGGCTGGTGCCCTCCTGGGCGAAGGAGATCAACCAGAAATATTCGATGTTCAATGCACGCAGCGAGACCCTGGGCAAGAGCCCGGCATTTCGCCACCCTTTCAAGAGTCAGCGCGGCCTGGTGCCCATGAGCAGTTTTATCGAGTGGCGGCCGGAGGGTGGCGTGAAACAGCCCTGGTTGATTACCAGCGAGGATCACGCGCTGGCAGTGGCGGCCCTGTGGGACCTGTGGGAGGGCGGTGAATCACCGCTGTTGTCCTGTACCCTGGTTACCACGGCCGCCGCCCCGGAATTCGAGCCCTGGCACAAGCGCATGCCGGTGCTGCTTACCCCGGATGAGAGCGCGCGGTGGCTGGATAATTCCAGGCCGATCGATGGGGATGATCCCCTGTTTCGCAACGAGTTGAAGATGCCCCTGCTGCTGCAGCCCCTGTCGAGGGCAGTGAGTAATTCGCGCCACAAGGATATCCAGGTATTGCGCAGTGAAGGGGACATTATCGAGTTGCGTTAGAAAGCACCGCGCAATCAAAAGGAGTAACGCAGGTCCACGCCCCAGGTCAGGGGATCCTCGATGCTGGTGCGATAGGCGCCCAGCGCGTCTGCCACAAAACCATCCGG
>JAACFI010000459.1 GCA_009937575.1 Haliea sp. | reverse complement strand
GTGGTGCAGGGGATGACTTCCATGGAGGAAGTACTGCGTGTGACCCAGGACCAGAGCGAGACGGATTCGCCGGAAGTCGAGGTCCATGAGGATATTCCCACCACAGAATTCATGGCGGGCTAGCGCACCCAGATGCCTCATTTCAGCTACAAGGCCATCGGCCGGGACGGAAAAACCCTGGACGGCACCATCGAGGCCGGCGGCCTGGAACTCGCCTCCAGGCAGTTGCGAGCCCAGGGCCTGACCCTGCTCAAGCTGGAGGCCGGCGGGTCGGCTGCGGCTGCCACTTCCGCGAAGCACTCCGGCAAGGCTCCGGGTCGGCAGGAGATCCTGTCCATGACCAGTGAACTCGCCGTGCTGTTGCGCGCGGGTCTTCCTCTTGATCGGGCTTTGAAAGTGCTGATCGATATGGCGGCACAGCCCCAGATGGATCTGTTGCTCAACGACCTGCTGACGGCGGTGAAGGGCGGCAAGGCCCTCAGCCAGGCGTTGCGACCCTATGAAGAGGTATTCGGCACCTTCTACATCAACATGTTGCGTTCCGGCGAAGCCAGCGGTCATCTCTCCGAGGTGCTGGACCGTTTGGTGGAGTACCTGGAGAATGCCAGGGCCAACCGCGATACGGTGGTTTCTGCCCTGATCTACCCGGCGATCCTGGCGGTGGTGGCGGTGTTGTCTATCGTGGTCATGCTGGGCTTCGTGGTGCCCCAGTTCGAGACCCTGTTCGAGGACATGGGGGAGGCCCTGCCGCCCCTCACGCAGATGGTGATCAGTGGCGCAGATTTCATCAAGGGCTACGGCTGGGTTCTGCTGATTGCTGCCGTCGGCGCAGGAATCTACCTGCGTAGCTGGGCAGCGACGGAATCGGGCAGGACCAGCCTGCATCAGCGTATGCTGGATTTACCCCTGGCGGGGGGAATTATTTTCCAGTTCGAGGTGTCAAAGTTTGCGCGTACCGCTGGAACACTGTTGAGTAACGGCGTGTCATTGCTGAAGGCCATATCCATTGCCATAGATACGGTAGACAACCGGGTGATCAAGGAATCACTACAGGTGCTGCCACCTGCGGTCAAGGCCGGAAAGCGTATGTCGGTGGCGCTGGAGGAAACCGGGATGTTTACGCCCATGGTGATACAGATGACCCGGGTGGGCGAAGAATCGGGCAGCCTGGACCAGATGATGCTGGAACTTGCCAAGGTATTCGACAACCACGTGCAGTCCGGGGTCAAGCGTGGCCTGGCGCTGTTGGAACCGGTGTTGATACTGGGGATGGGCTTTATCATTGCGGTGATTATTATCGCCATTCTGATGGGCATCCTGTCGGTGAATGACCTGGCGGTCTAGCGCCGGTAGCAGGTAACGCGGTATATGAATTTTTGCGAATATAAGGAATGGCAATGAGTAGCGGTAGCTCGAAGCGGGTTAAGTCAATAGGGCAGGGCGGTTTTACCCTGATGGAACTGCTGGTGGTACTGGCGATCCTGGGCCTGTTGATGAGCCTGGTTGGTCCCCGGGTGCTGAATCAGTTGGGTGGCGCCAAAACCAAGACCGCGGCTATCCAGATAAAGGATCTGGAGCAGGCGCTGGAGATGTACAAGCTGGATGTGGGACGATTTCCATCCACTGACCAGGGCCTGAATGCGTTGGTGGAAAAGCCGGCGGGTGTTGTCGGTTGGAACGGCCCTTATCTCAAATCTGCTGTACCGGTTGATCCGTGGAAGCGTGAATACCACTACAAATATCCCGGCGAGCGCGGCGAGCTGGATATTTTCTCCTACGGCCAGAATGGCTCTCCTGGAGGGGAAGGTGAAGATTCAGATGTGGGGAACTGGCAGTAACGAGTTTTCCGGGAACGGTCAGTGGTGGCGGGCGTGATCGCGCATTCGGCACCGGTTGGCCGGCACACTTTCCGGTGTTCTCAAGGCTTCACCATGCTGGAAATACTGGCTGCCATTACCATAGTGGGCCTTGTGCTCGCAGTGTCAGTGCCGGCTTCCGCCCGGCTCTACCAGTCCATGCAGTATCGGCAAGCAGTCAGGGATGTGGTCACCCTGTTCGCGTCAGCCCGTTATCAGGCTGTAAACACCGGGCGCGCCCAGGACGTGGTAATCAATCCCCGCGCCAAAGAGCTGCGCCTGAATGACACCCTGAAACGCCTCCCGGCTGATCTGAATGTCCTGGTGCACTCGGCGCGCGAGCTCAATGATCGCGATGCGGGCATCATCCGTTTTTATCCTGAGGGCGGATCCAGTGGTGGTGGCGTGGACATTGAAGTCCCCGACCGGTGGGGTGTGCGCGTCAATGTGGATTGGTTGATAGGCCGCGTGTCTCAGGAAAAATATGCATTCGATTAGTTCGGGCTGTAACGGCGCCAGGGCGGGCGGTTTCTCCCTGCTTGAAATGTTGGTGGCAATTTCCATCCTTGCCCTGTCGCTCGGTGTGCTGTACGAGGCTGTGAGCGGTGCTACCCGCAATGTACGCACTGATGAAAAATACGCCTATGGCGTGGAACTGGCGCGGTCCCTGCTGGCGGAGAATGCGCGGGTGCCTGTATCGGGAACGCATTCCCGGGGGGAGACGGCAGGCGGTTTTTCCTGGTATGTGGCTGCCGCCCCCATGAGAGTGGCAAAGCTGAACCTGAACGATGGCGCTTTGCAGGAGATCGAGGTTGCGGTCAGTTGGCAGGATGGTAGAAAGCGTAGAAGAGTCGTGCTGCACTCGATAGTCGAAGGCTATAGGCCGTGAATCGGGAAAAAGCGGTGAGATACCCGACCACCATTAACGTAGTGTTGTCACCCGTGGATAACCGCGGATTCACATTGGTCGAGGTGATGGTAGCCTTGAGTATTCTGTCTCTGTTGCTGCTGGCAACCATTTCGGCACTGCGCACTTTTGGAAATACCCAGGTTTCGGTGGAGAAGTTGACCAACCGGGTTGACGAGGTGCGCACCGTCAGTGGCTTTTTGCGCGATACGCTGCAATCTGCTGTGGTGGGTACGCGACGAAGTCGTCTTTCACTTGGCGGCACTCCCCCTGAGTCGTCTTTTTTTATGGGAGACGACAGATCTTTCGCGTGGAAGGCGCCGGTACTCTTTGGGGAGGGTTATGGCGGTACATTCCTGGTACGCGTTGGTCGTGAACAGGACAAACTGGTGCTCCGTTGGCAGGAACCGGTTCGCGATGACGTTGAGATAAATTGGAGTGATACGCCC
>JAACFI010000458.1 GCA_009937575.1 Haliea sp. | reverse complement strand
CAGCGGCAGTATCGCCTGGTGGAAAGCCATATCGAGCAGGAAATCGAGCGTATCGCCCAGGCCGCGGCGGCCGGACGTGATTACGTGGCCGAGCGACTGATGGAGCTGTTGGTCAGTTCGGCCATTGAATTCGACGCCACGGACATACATATCAATCCAACCGAACTGGCAACGCTGGTGTCATTCCGCCTGGATGGCGTTATGCAGCTGTGCTATTCCCTGCCTGCTTCGGCCCATGGGCGCCTGGTTTCGGTATTCAAGGTCGCCGCAGGGATGGACATCGCAGAATCCAATCGCCCCCACGACGGGCATATGGCCTTTTCCTATCTTAAAGAGCGCTATGACCTGCGAATTGCCACCATCCCTTCGGTCACCGGCGAAAACATGGTCATCCGGATCTTGTCGGGCTCACATGAGTTCCTGTCGCTTAAAGATCTCGGACTTGTACCTGATCAGATCGAGCGCATCAGAGAGATGGCCAACTCTCCATTCGGCATGGTGCTGGTGTCCGGTCCCACCGGTTCCGGAAAGACCACGACACTGTATGCGATCATGCGCACCATCAATGCCATGAAGAAAAATATTCTTACCATCGAGGATCCGGTGGAATACGCCATGCCGTTGGTACAACAGGTCGAGGTAAACGAAAAGGCGGGAATCACTTTTGCCAGTACAATCCGTAGCTTCCTGCGCCAGGATCCGGACGTCATGCTCATCGGAGAGGTCAGGGATGAGGAAACCGCGGGTCTGGGTATGCGGGCCGCGCTGACCGGCCACCTGGTTTTCTCTACTGTACATACCAACGATGCGATCGGTGTAGTGGTGCGACTGCGTGACCTGGGTGTCGAGAATTTCATTATCGGCTCGACCATTCGCGGCGTCGTTTCCCAGCGATTGCTTCGCCTTCTCTGCCCGCATTGCAAGAGGCCATCCACACGCGAGGAAGCCTGGAACGGCATTGAACCGCAACAGATATTCGAACATGTGGGTTGCCCGCTCTGCCGGCAGACGGGATATATCGGGCGTAGCGCAATTGCCGAGGTCCTGCATATGAACAAGGAACTCGTCACCATGATAGGGGAAGGACGCACGATCGGCGATATTGAGCAGGCCGCCAGGGCGGACGGTATGCGCTCCCTGAGCGATGCGGGCATGGATCTGGTGGCATCCGGTGCCACTGACATTGCGGAATACCAGAGGGTACTCTGATGGCATATCTGCTGTATTCCGCACTGAACCGTGAAGGCCAGAGTATTCGTCGTCTCGGCCAGTATGCGGCCCTGCAGGATCTCGACAAGGAACTGTCCCTGCACGGCGAAGAGCTGGTGGATTTCCACCTGCTGTCAGACGGTATCGGCCGCATCCTTGAGTCACTGCGCGGCAAGCCAAAACCTCTGGAAATCGCCGAATTCTGTACGACACTCTCCCATTATGTAGCCGGCGGTATCGAACTACAGGGCGCGCTCGCCGATGCCGCCAAGTCAACCAGCTCGTCCGCCATGCGTTCCGCCATCATCGACATTCGCCGGAACCTGAAAGGCGGTTACTCGTTGTCCGAGAGCATGCGCATGACCGGTCGCTTTCCGGATGTCGTGATCAGCATGACAAGAATCGGTGAGGAGGGCGGCAGTCTCGCCAGTACGCTGCGGGATGCCGCCCAACACATTGAGCGAGTCGAAGATATCAAGGGTGCCGCCAAGCGTGCCATGGTCTATCCCACATTTACCCTGCTGGTGGTGGTGGCCGCCGGGGCATTCTGGATGACCGCCGTCGTGCCCAAGATAGTGCAATTGTTTGAGGCGATGCAGGTCCAGCTGGAACCAGCAACGCTGATGTTGATTGCGATGAGCGACTTCTTTAATGCCTATTGGCCGATGATGTTGGCCATTGTTGCGGCGATCCCGGTGAGTTGGATACTCGCCAGGCGAAATAAGCGCTTTCGTATCACCAGCGACAATGCCCTGTGGCGGCTACCACTCATCGGGCGCATCGTGCGGGGCAGCCAGATGGCTTTTTATTACCAGTACCTGTCACTAATGTACGCGGCCGGGGTCGTTATCACCCACGCCCTGGACACCATGCAAACAACTGTCAGTAACAAGTATTTTGCTTACCGGGTGAGTAGTCTGCTGGACGACTTGCGCTCCGGACGAACGCTGGCGGACGCGTTCACGGAGTGCGAGCTGTTCCCGTTACTTGATCAACGCATGGTATCCATCGGTGAGCAGACAGGTAATCTGGAAGAGCAACTGGATAAGCTTGCCGAAATTCATTTCAACCGCGTGCAGGCCCTGGTAGAGGTGCTGCCCAAGTTCGTGGAACCGGCCATGTTACTGATTCTGGGCGGTTGCTTTGCTTTCTTCATCATCGCACTGCTGGGCCCGCTTTACAGCATGATCAGCAATGTGGGGGGTGTCTGATGATCGACAGATTCCGTCACAGCGTCGGTTTTACCATTATCGAGTTCTCTCTGGTGCTGATTATGATCGGCATCCTTGCGGCGGCGCTGCTGCCGATGCTCCAGGTAGTTCACGATGACAATATGCGTGAGCAGGATTCGGCGAATCTGGAGACCGCCAGGAATGCCCTGTTGGGCTACATACGCATCCATGAAGGGGTACCTTGCGTCGATACCGCTGGCAACCAGGTGTCCAGCGGCTGCGATCCCACTAATACGCTGGATCTGCTTGGTGTGCGAACTACCGACAGCCGGCGCAAGACGTTCGCCTACGACGTTAACGATACGCTGACGCTGGCTGAGATTACGGCCAGTGGCAACTCTCTTTGTACCGCGCTCGCGAACATCGTCAATCCGCCATTTCCGCCGGCCACACCTCCAGATCCCACGGTGTGTGCCAGCGCCAATGCCAATACCGGTGATACCGCTTGTACCGCTGCCAACTCCATGGCGTTTGTGCTGGTCGGGCGAGGGAGTGACCGCTGCCTCAACCTGGAGAACGCTCACCTCAGTGCGGCTAACGACGCCGTCTGTCCGACGGCTGTGTCGGCCAACCGAACCTTTGAAAACCCGGCGCGCATCCACTCCCGTACCCAGGACGATGGTTATTACGAAGATCTGGTATTGAGCGTCACCCCCTCGGAACTGGCCGAGGCAATGGGTTGCCCGGTAGGCGGCGGAAGTAATGGCTTCAGTTACTGCCTTTCCGGCGAAAAACTGGTCCAGGTCATCAACGGGGTCAACAACGCCATGGGAATCAG
>JAACFI010000457.1 GCA_009937575.1 Haliea sp. | reverse complement strand
CGCGCGCCGACGGCGCGGTACTGGATAATGTGGATATCCAGAGCGTGCAGGTTTTGCGTGGCCCCCAGGGAACCCTGTTCGGGAAAAACACCACCGGCGGCGCGATTCTTTACAACACTAATAAGCCCAGTGAAGAATTCGGGGGCAATGTACAGGTTCGCGCCGGTAACTACGATCAACTGGATGGCAAGGCGACCGTCAATATCCCACTGGTGGGTGACACCCTGTTATCACGCTTCTCCGTGTACAGTACCAATCGCGACGGTTTCGTGGACGTCAAATCTAACGGCAATGCCTTCATGCTCGACGGCGAGGAATTTTCCGACGTGGAACGTTACGGAGGCCAGGCACAGTTCCGTTGGGTGGCCAGCGATGACCTACTGCTGGACCTCAACTACATGTACAACAAGACCGACCAGGCCCCGCGCGGCCAGAACTGTGAGGTGGTCGAGGGCATACCCGGGGCCGGGTGGCAGGCGCTGCTGCAGGATTCTACCGTCATCGAACCCTCCACCGGCAAGACCATCAAGGAGTGGTGCCGGGAAAACCAGAATCTTGGCAAAGACGACGTCCAGGCCAATATCGATCCGGCCAACTACGAGGCCGAGGTAAACACGCTGGCCCTCACCGCTGAATGGGACGTCAACGACAACATGGCGTTCAAGAGTATTTCAGCCTGGCGCAACACGGAGGCCGGGCAGGTGGACGAAATCGACGCCATGGGCATACCACTGCTTGATCGCACCAATTACCGCTGGCAGGGAACGGATTTACGCGAAACAGATGCCTACAGTCAGGAATTCCAGCTCTCCGGCACAGCTTTCAACGACCGGCTCGAATACGTGGTCGGCGCCTTTGGGTTCACCGAGGAGAATGACAAGAACAGCCGTGCCTCCCCTACCGGGCCGTTTTTCAATACCAGCGGTTTTCCTCAGTTAGCCTTTTACACCAACCAGAACACGGAGTTATTGGCGAAGAACAGTTCCGTTTCTTTCTTCAGCCAGACCGACTGGGCCTTCAACGACGCCTGGAATCTGACCCTTGGCATTCGTTACACCTGGGAGGAAAGGGAACTGGCCCGAAATACCAGGATTCCGGATATCGAAACACTATCCACTACTGAAAACGAGCCATTCGTGGTTGCCACCAGTACCTATTTTTTCCCCGATGGTGCCGACAGTTTCAACCGGGACCACCTGTTCGTTTTCGAGGATGACCCTGACAATCCCGGTCAACCCGATCCGCTGTCCCGGCAGAAGATGAAAACCGATGATTCTGACATCACACCAATGGCGAGCCTGCAGTACAGTTTCGAAGAAGCGGGTTTCATCAATCTCGGTACGGCCTACTTCACAGTGGCCAACGGCTACATGTCCGGAGGTATTTCCGACACCGTTGAGGTAGAGACTCGCAGGATCTACGAGTACGATCCGGAGGAGGTATGGAACTACGAACTGGGCCTGAAATTCGACGCCTGGGACAGGAGGCTGCGCGTCAACACCGCGCTGTTCTATACCGACTACCAGGACCGCCAGTTGACAACTCTGCGGATCAATCCCGACACGGGAAGAATCGCGGGAGCACTGATAAATGCCGACTCCTCCACCATTGCCGGGCTGGAAATCGAGACTACCATTCTCCCTATCGAGAATCTGCAAATCACGGCGAACGTGACGATCAACGACGGGGACATCGATGAATACGACGACCAACGTATCCTCGCTGCCGCACCCGGCCCGGTCCCGGAAAATTGTGTGCGTGTCAACGTTGCCGGCAACGACCTGGATGCCTGCGAGATCGACCGCTCTGATGAAAACCTGCCGCGCCTCCCCGAGGAGATTTATTTCCTGGCGGCGCAATACAACTGGACCACCGGTTTCGGCATGGTGATACCCATGATTTCATGGTCTTACCGGACCAATGTCGACAACTGTTTCGACCGGGCGAGCTGCCTGTCGGGACTGTACGAGGTGGACCAGGAAGATGTAAGCGCGCGCCTGACCTGGCTGTCGACGGACCAGAAGTGGCGGGTTACCGCCTATGGCAACAACCTGACGGATGATCGCTATATTACCGGTGGTACCCCGCTGGTTGACGTCGCGGAAACCGCCGGTACGGTCTACAACCTGCCCAGGACCTATGGCGTGGAGGCCTCCTATACCTGGTAACGGAGCAGGCCTCAGGTCGCGGAAATAGCGTCGACTGCATTCATGGCGTCGCGCATTGCACCTTCGATATAGCCGACGCCTGTGGCATCGCCGATCTCGTGCACGCGCAGCCCGGCGCTGCGGAACATCTCTGCCTGTGTCGAATCGCCGGTCGCACCCCTGGCGACAATCACCTGGTCCGCAATCACAGCCTGCCAATCGCCGGCACTGTCGGTAAAGCAGACTTGCTTGGGCTCTATACGTATGTCTTTTGAACCCGGGTACAAGCCCACATCCTGCTCACGCAGTTCAGCGAGAATGCGCAGCCGTCGCACCAGGGTGAGCCCGGCGCCAAAGCGGGGGGCATAGTCCACCACGGTCACATGACGACCGCGCTCACAAAGAAACTCAGCCAGTTCAATGCCGACCAGTTCCCCGCCAATAATCACAATATTCTTCCCGAGGGGCATCCAGGTGTGGGTGGCTTTGCGCACCAGGTCGAGATTGACGGTGACACCGGTGGCCGATCCGATTCGGGTCGCCATCCGGGTCAGCATTGAGGTCTTCTCCTTCAAACGTTCGGAGCTCGAACCCATGATCAGTTCTCGCATGTCATCACCGCTGAACACGTGACTCAGCTCGACACCGGGTATTGGCGGCAGGCTGCGCAGCGCCCCGGTCGCCACCACTACATCGTCCGGCGCCAGCGACAGCAGCAGGTCGGTGGTCGCCTCTGTCCCCAGCCTGAAATCGATATCGCGCGACTGGACCTGCAGGCAAAGCCAGTCCAACAAGCGCTCGTTCGCTGCGTAGGCGAGTGAAGCGAAACGCAGGGTACCTCCAAGGCGGTCATTTTTCTCCAGCAGTATGACGTCGTGACCCTTTGCAGCCAGGCGCCTCGCGGCTTCCATCCCGCCGGGACCACCCCCCACGACCACCACTCGCTTACTGCCAGAAGCGGCCGCAGAAGTCCCGCGCCGGTATTCCTGACCACATTCCGGGTTTACGGCACAACGGGATTGCTCCCTCACGTAGATCGCGCTGACGCAGGTATAGCAGTATATGCAGGGAC
>JAACFI010000109.1 GCA_009937575.1 Haliea sp. | reverse complement strand
ACGCCTCGCGGATGAGCCACGCAGAGCTGGACGAGTCGGAGGAGCTGGATAGTGGCAATCCCGAGGAACTCGGTCAACTCTACCGCCGCTTGCGTTCCAGGTTTCCGCACTTCAGCGTCCTGGGGGGATGTTGCGGCACCGACCACCGTCACGTAGCACAGATCTGCGCTGCCTGTCATTGAGAGCTATACCGCCAGAAATGGCGGCCTCCTTCCCTGGTAGTTCACACCAGGTACTCCCTTGATGATTGCAGTATATTTGCTTTTCATCGCGACATTGTAGTCCATATTCGCTTCTCTCAGGATAGTGGCTGTGCCGAACTGTTATTCGACTCAGAGGAGTAGCGCAAAGGATTATGCCGTTAAAATGCATGCTGAGTTTCCAGCCTGTGCGAATAAGATGTGGCATCATCAAATTGCGCCATCAGTCAAGGTATAGTATGAAAGAGAAATATAAACAGCGTATGCAAGAATGGTTCAACGGCCTGTTAAAGCGCTCAGATATCTTTGAGAGACTCGCTGATATTAGCGAAGGAATTGACTCTCTCGATCGTGAGCAGGGATATGTTGATCAAGGAACACAGTTACTCTTGAAAGCACACTATCAGCAGCTGGCTGATCGTGGTGTAGTACTGCCTTTTAGCGATGTAGGGTTTCGAAACCATTCGCAGAGCGAGGAGGACGGTATCCTTTGGTACCTGTTCTCGCTTATCGGTGTGACCAATCGCCTTGCAGTTGAAGTCTGCGCTGGTGATGGTAGGGAATGCAATAGCGCCAACCTGATTTTGAATCACGGATGGGATGCCCTGCTGGTCGATGGCAACAAGAAAAACATTCGGGTGGCTCGCGACTTCTACAGGCGGCATCGGGGCAGTTTTCTAGCCGGCCCGACGATCGTCCAGGGATGGGTGTCCGCGGAGAATATCAACGAAATTGTTGAATCAAATGGCTATTCCGGTGACATTGACCTTTTGACTATAGATGTGGATGGCATTGATTACTGGCTTTGGAAGGCGCTAGACGTAGCGTCACCCAGGGTGGTTGCTATTGAATCCAACCTTTTTTGGTTCATCGACCGCCCCGTAACTGTGAAATATACGCCGGATTTTCGCGCCAAATGGATAAAAATTCCTGATGAGCTGCGCGAGCATCCGGACTTTCTTCGGCGGGAAGGCTTCTTCTCAAATTGGGTCGTCCAGGCAGGAGCATCATTGCCGGCACTGGTAAAACTGGCTGAACATAAGGGTTACAGGTTGGTTGGGACCAGCCGCCACTTCTATAACGCATTCTTTGTTCGAAACGACGTGGCTGCGGATATTCTGCCTGAAGTTACGATGGAATCCTGTTATCCCGATCCTCGAACGCTGGCACATCACCGCTTGATTCGCTCTCTTATCGAAGAATTTGAATGGGAAGATGTCTAGTCACGAGTGGCTGATGAATGAATCGCGCTGTCCGCTGCGTGAGCTACTATTGCTATTTTACAAGGTGAGCAGGTATCTATGAGCAAGTTCGACAAGCAAATCCCAGAAACGGTCGACTCCCGTTATGTGGGCCTGGTAGACGCAGTTCATAGCGGATGGTTTCTCCAGGAAACCGGCGAATTGTTCCACGGTTTCAGTGTGACTGCCGAAGATACCTTGCTCGATGTGGGATGCGGGGAAGGCGCCGCGAGTTTCTTCGCCGCCCAGCGGGGTGCTCACGTCATCATTACCGATACTGAGGAGAAAATCGTCCAAGACCTTAGGGACCGTATCACGCGCGAGACGCCGGCTCGGAAGGTCGAAACGCTGGTCGGCGATTCCGACCCACTGGCGCTACCGGATGCCTGTGCCAATAGAATCGTCTGTATGGAGGTCCTCGAACACGTCGAGACGCCTCCGCGGTTACTCTCCGAATTAATGCGCGTCGGTACACCCGGCGCCAATTACCTGCTCTCTGTCCCGGGCGCGAGATCCGAGCACATGCAAAAACGGACGGCGCCGGCCAGTTATTTCCAGCCGCCCAATCACATCCACATATTCGAACGCGAAGACTTCACTGCCCTGGTGGAGGAGGCGGGTCTTTTGATCCAGGAATATCATCAGTCGGGGTTCTTCTGGGTAATGTGGATGAATCTCTATTGGGCAGCCGAGGCGGCAGAAGGTCATGGAATGGACGGGGCCATCCGGGACAAGATCGTCCCGCCCTTTGATCTTAACCTCAATCGCTGGGCCTCGCTGTGGCTAAAGATGATCACCACTGCTGAGGGAAAGGCCTTCAAGGAGGAAATGGACCAGATCTTGCCCAAGAACCAGATTATACTCGCGCGCAAGCCCGATTAAACAACGGGGGTCCATAAAGCCACATTCATAAAGCAGCTGATACTCTCCGGGGTGCCCTCGACTTCCCCCCCATGAATGCTATATTTCACTAAAACGCCGTCTTGGAGGAGGGCACTATAATATGCGCCTACCGGCGTTCCTGTGTTACCTGTTCCGAGTATTACCCTGCTGTTTGCTGGTGCTGACGCTCTCTGCCAGAGTGCAGGCGCAAGGGGTGACCATCGAGGACGGCAAAGCGGGCCTGCTGCATTCCATACTGACTAACACCACCTGGCCACGGGAAGACCGGATCGATCACTTCATCATTGGTCTTTACGGTCGTAACGATGCGCTTTACCGGGCTCTGAAGAAGAAAGCCGCGACAGCGAGGGTCAGGGATAAACCTATTGTCATTAACTCATACGACACTTTGTTGGCGGCAGGGGAGGCTCACATACTGGTTCTGTCGAAATCGGAGAACCGGCGCCTGGCCGAGATAGGCCTGGAACTGCACCAGAGTCATACCCTCATCGTCACCGATGGGGTCAGTGACAAACGCGACATCATGGTGAACTTTACCCGCCCCTCCAAGAATCGCCTGTCCTTTGAAATCAATGGCAGCAATATGATCAATGCCGGCCTGCAACCGTCCAAGGACCTGTTGCTGTTCGGGGGCAGCAAGCTGGATCTCGCGGCCGTCTATGAGGAAACCGAGGCAGAGCTGGGGCGGGCCAAGGCGGTTGCGACGCAGCAACAGCAGCAACTGCAATCGCAGCAGAAACTTCTTGCAGAGCAGGATGCGACCATCGAGAAGCAGCGCAGCGAGGTCGCTGCCAACAGGGCGGAGCTCGCATCGCTGGAACAACAGCTCGCAGGTATCCAGGGCGTTCTGGCCGAGAGCGAGAGCAGGCTCAAGCAGAATGAAGCCGCGCTGATTGAGAAAGAGCACATTCTCGCGGAGAAAGAGGCCTACATAGAAAGCTACTCGGCAAAAATCGAGAGGAATCTGCAGCGGCTTGAAAACCAGCAGGAGGCGATCGACAAGCAGGAACGCCAGATTGATGAGCAGAACACCGTACTGGTGAAACAGCTCAGCACAATAGAGAACCAGCGCTTTATTCTTATCGCGGCGATCTCTGGCCTGCTGCTGGTGTTGTTCCTGATCGTACTGATATTCAGGGGTTACCGCAGCAAACACCGTCTCAACCTGCAGTTGGCCGGCAAGACCCGGGAGCTGGGTGTGGCCAACGAGAAACTGGTGCAGGTGACCGAGGCCAAGAGCCGCTTTCTCTCGGCCATGAGTCATGAAATCCGCACACCCATGAACGGTGTGATCGGCATGGCCGAATTACTGGAAGGTACCGACCTGACCGGCCAGCAAAGGGAGTACGTTTCCCTTATCATCAAGTCAGCGGATACCCTGCTGGGACTGATCAACGATATCCTGGACTTCTCCAAGATCGAGGCTGGCAGGCTGGAACTGGAGGCCGTTGACTTCAACCTGCGGGACATTCTCGGCGATACGTTGCAGACCCTGGCCCTGCGCGCCAACGAGAAGGGCCTGGAACTGACTTTCCACATTCCTCCCGAGGTGCCGCACAGGCTGATCGGCGATCCCCTGCGCCTGCGCCAGGTAGTGGTCAACCTGGTGGGCAACGCCATCAAGTTCACCGAGTCTGGTGAAGTGGCGGTTGACCTGCAACTTGAGGAAACGTCCGATCACAACGCGCGTGTGGCCTTCGAGGTCCGCGACACGGGCATCGGCATATCGGAAAAACAGCAGAAGAAAATCTTCGAGGCTTTCGGCCAGGCGGATTCATCCACCACGCGACAGTTCGGGGGCTCTGGACTTGGACTGGCCATTGCCTGCCAGCTCACCGAAATGATGGGTGGCAGCATGGCGGTGGACAGCCGGCTGGGAGAGGGGAGTACCTTCTCCTTCAGCGCCGACTTCAGGTTGTCCGAAGAACCGGCGCCGGTGCCCCTGCAGCCTGAAGAACTTATTGGCCTGCCGGTACTGGTGGTCGATGACAACAGTACCAATCGCATGATTCTCGAGGAACTGCTGGTCAACTGGGGTATGACGGCCTGTGTGGTGAACAGCGGCGACAAGGCACTGGGGGAACTGGAGAGGGCCGAGAGTGAGGGGCGCGGTTTCGCCCTGGCGTTGCTGGATGTCATGATGCCGAACATGGACGGCTACGAGCTCGCCGCACAGATTCGCCAGCGCGCTGCCCAGCAGAATATGCGCATCCTGATGTTGACCTCTGCCGGGCGTTCAGACACTGAAGCGGTCCGCAACCAGCTGGATATATCGCGTGTGCTGCTCAAACCGGTGAAGCATTCGGAATTGCAGGTGGCCATCACCGACGCACTGGGCGTTACCACGGCGAAGACGGAGACAAAATCCCATGAGCCTCCCGCCGACCTGCTGGCGCGCCGGATACTGCTGGTGGAAGACAACCCGGTCAACCAGAAAGTTGCCCTGGAATTACTGGGCAGACGCGGGCACAGCGTGGCGGTGGCACGCAACGGTGCAGAGGCGGTGGACGCCGTGGCCCGTGAACCCTTCGATGTGGTACTGATGGATGTTCACATGCCGGTGATGGACGGCCTGACGGCCACCCGTATCATCCGCGAACAGGAGCACGCCTCCGGCAATCACGTAGCCATTGTGGCCCTCACTGCGGGCGCGACCGTCGAAGACAGGGAGAACAGCCTGGCTGCGGGTATGAATGATTTCGTGACAAAACCCTTTCGCGCCGAAGAGTTGTTCCGGGCAGTGGAAGGGATTGCGGCCAACGCCCTGGCAGGGGCACCGTTAGAAGATGCGCGTGACCAGGCGCTCGCCGAATCCGATGAGCCCTGCCTCGACTGGAAGGGTGCACTGAGGAACCTTGAGGGCGACGAGGAGTTCCTGTTCGAGCTGTCGCATATGTTCCTCGACCAGAATCCCGCGATGCTGGCCGCGGTGGAGGAGGCTGTGTCCCGCGAGGACGGTGATGGACTGAGGCGGGCGGCGCACTCACTTAAGGGCTCTGCCCAGGTAATAGGTGGGCGGGCCACCGCTGCCGCAGCCCTGAAGCTGGAGCAGCTGGGTCGCAGCGATGACTTTGCGGAGGCCGGGCCGGCCCTGCGCGTTCTGCAGGGAAAGCTGGCGGAATTAAAGGAGACGCTGCTGGCCGCGCAGGACGCGAGACCTGCCCGGGTGCATTAATCTTCCCTGTGCAGGTCGGCACGCATGGAGTCGACCACTGCCTGGAATTGCTCGCGGTTGTCCTCGCTGAGGGCCGAGAGGACCTCGTGCGCGCTGAGTATTCTGGCGCCCTGCTGCTGTGGGCTCAGCTCGGCCCCGTCCAGCGGGGTCATATGCTGTGGAAGAGGGTGCCTGTCGGGGCTGATATGATCCAGCACCCTGGTCATGCTCAACTCGTCGAACAACTTGCGCACCCCGTCGGAGACGCCCTGCAACAAGACCGCATCCGGTTTTGAGGCAACGATCTCGTGCAGGGTACCCAGGCAGGTGCTGTCCATGTGTTCACAGGCGCTGAGGTCCAGTATGAGCCTGTCCTGCTGTTGCAGCAGCCGATTGGCGCAGTCGAGCAACGCCTGGCTGCAAAGCCAGGTAATCGATCCGGTGACGCTGATAAAAGCCTTGCCATCCATGGTGCCCTGCAGCAGTGGTGACTGTGTCGCGGCTGTTTCCGTCTGGGGGCGCTGTTCCGGGGGGGCGGCGTCATCGAAGTGGCTGGCCCCCGCCGTGTGTTCCAGCAGCAGCATGGTGATATCGTCGCGATCACCGGTAACGCCGCGGGTGGCATCCTCGTAAAACCCGCACAGCAGGTCCGCACGGTCGTCACCGGAACCCAGCGCGGTCGCCATGTGGTCGCAGTCCGGTGAATCGTCCCCACCCTCCAGGACGCCGTCGGTGTAGAGCAGCAGACGGTCGCCGGCTGCCAACTGGAACTCGTGCTCTTCGTAGCTGGCATTTGCCTCCAGGCCCAGCGCCGGGCCGCTGCGCGCCAGCATCCGCGGTGCTTCAGTGCGGGAGCTGAGTATGCAGGGCGGGTGTCCTGCGGAGGCGAGCTGCGCCCGGCCGGTGCGCAGGTCCAGCAGGATATACACGGCGGTAATAAAAGCGCCTGGTGCCGACAGGGTCTCAAACAGCCTGTTATTCAGGCGCTCCAGCACCTGGTGGGGCATCAACGCCTGGCCGTTACGGTCGAACTGCTTCAGGCGAAGTTTAAACAGCACCGAGAGCATGGCAGCGGCTACGCCGTGCCCGGCGGCATCCGCCATGACCAGGCCCAGGTGCTCCTCGTCCAGCAGCACGGCGTCGTAGAAGTCACCGCCAACGCTGCTCCCCGGGCGGTACAGGGTCTCCAGGCACCAGCCCTCGAGGGCCGGGGGTTCCTGGGGCAGCAGGGCACGCTGGATGACCTCCGCCCGGTCCAGGTCGGCCTGAATAACCGAGGCCTGGTCCTCCAGTACCCGGCAGACCTGCTGCAGCTGGTCCACCTTTTCGGCCAGCTGCGCATTGCTGTTTTCCAGTTCGGCGTACAGCCGCTTGCGTTCGCGCACCAGCTCGATCTGGTCCAGGGCATTGCGCACGGCCACCCGTACCCTCGGTACCTCCGGCGGTTTTGCCAGGTAGTCGAAGGCACCCAGTTGCAGGGCGTCCACCGCCGCGTCAAAGGTTTCCAGCCCGGAGAGGATGATCCACAGGGGTTGTGGGCAGTGTTCCTGTGCCCATTTCATCAGCTCAAGGCCGTCCATGTTGGGCATGACCACGTCGGTCACCACCACATCAATGCTGGTTTCCCGCAGTACTTCCTGGGCTGCCAGGCCGTCCTCGACCTCCAGCACACGGGCTGGATTGAGCTGGCTTAGGCCCCTGGTGACAATCCTGCGCACCATGGGGTCGTCGTCCACGACCAGGAAACTGGGGCCAGCGCGGTGGCTGGCCGTTCCCGTATCCTCTACCAATGTACTCCCCGCATGACCTGCGCGAACATCTTCTGTGCCAGGGCCAGTTTGGACGAGGGGATATTCTCCCTTTCTCTTGCGGCCTCAGCTTCGCTGAGGCCACGGGCCGCCGCCGAGTCGGGGAACAGGTCGTAGGCCTGGCTGAGGAACGCCTCGGTTACACTGGGTATAGTGGCCTGGGCCACCGCACCTGTCACGCCCAGCCGGGTGGAAAGGCGTTTGGGCTTGGCGATGATCGCCTTGATCACCAGGTCCCTGGCCTGCTCGGGGGAGAGCGTCGGGAAAGCCTTGTAGAGGCTGGTGGGTGCGATCATGGGGGTGCGTACCAGTGGCATGTGGATGGTGGTGAAGGAGATGTTGTTGGCCGCAAACTCCGGGGCGGCGCACAGGCTGAATGCATCCAGGGCTGACTTGGAAGCCACATAGGCGGAAAAACGCGGAGGGCTGGTCAACACACCGATGGAGGAAATGTTGATGATTTGGCCGCTTTCGCGCTCCTCCATGGAGGGCAGGAAGCCCAGTATCAGGCGCAGGGCGCCGTAATAATTGAGCTCCATGGTGCGTTCGAAATCGTGGAAGCGATCGTAGCTGTAGCGCACCGACCGACGAATCGAGCGCCCGGCATTGTTGATCAGGATGTCCACGTGCCCGTGGTCCCGCAGGACGTCGGCCACCAGTTTTTCGCAGTTTTTCTCCTGTGAAACGTCGCAGGAGTAGGCCTGGGCCACGCCGCCCTTTTCGGCGATCTCTTCCAGGGTCTCGTCCAGTTTTTCCACCGTGCGGGCCACCAGTATCACCGTGGCATTTGCCCTGGCAAGGCGCAGGGCGCACTCCTTGCCGATACCACTGGTGGCGCCGGTGACCACGATGACCTGGCCCTTTACCTTGCGGCGCAGGGCCGACAGGGTAGGCCGGCCGATCATCTCGTTGAACAGGCCGTCCACTTCACGGATCAGTGAATCCTTGTCCGGGCGCAGAAACTGCAGCCAGTAGTCCCACAGCACCTGGGCGTAGGACTCATAGGGCGGGCACTTGATATCCGCCTCAGCCAGCAGTTTGCGCGTTTTGCGGGAATCGAAATGGGTGGGGTAGTTGATGTAGCCGATCACCTGTGGCGGTATGCCCAGTCGTGAAACGGCCTTTTCGCCCAGGGACTTGAGCGGCCGGACCCGGCCGATACCCTCGCCGGCCAGCTGTGTGGCCTTGTCCAGCACACCTACCTCCACCGCTTTCAGCCTGGGCCCGCCGGACACTTTCAGCATCACTTTCAGCAGGTCACCCACGCGGATCCCCTGGGGGTCGGTGATGAAGAAACACTCGTTGTCGTGGTCGGGCACGTGGGCCAGGTGATCGATGGCGTCCACCACGTAGTCCACGGGGACGATGTTCAGGAGGCCCGCCTTGTTCAGCAGCAGGGGCAGTCCCTTGGGGGTGACCGAACTCAGGTTCTTCAGCATTTCGAAGAAGTAGTAGGGGCCATCCACCTTGTCCATCTCGCCGGTTTGCGAGTGGCCGACCACCATGCCGGGTCGATAGATGCGCCAGTTCATCTTCTTTTCCTTGCGCACCAGTCCCTCGGACTCGTGCTTGGTCAGGAAATAGGGATGTTCCATGGAGCCCGCTTCCTCGAACATGTCCTCGGTAAACGTACCCTCGTAGAGGCCGGCGGCTGCGATGGAGGAGACCTGGTGGAAGCAGCCGGCGCGCAGGCCTTTGGCCAGTGCGATGGCCTGAGCCGTGCCATTGACGTTGCTGATCCGCTGGCTCTCGGCGTCGGCCTTCATGTCGTAGATGGCGGCCAGGTGAAAGAAGTGATCGATTTTACCCGCGTGCTTCTTGATCCAGGCGGGCTTGACCCCCAGCTTCGGCTTGCTGAGGTCGCCCTCGACGGCAATGACCTGGTCGTCGTCCGCGCCCCACAGTTCCCGCAGTCCCTCCACCTTTGGCAGGGAACTGGGGCGCACCAGCAGGTAGATGATGCCGCCCCGGTCCAGGAGCTTGGGTACCAGGAAGCGTCCGATAAAACCAGTACCGCCGGTGACAAAGTAGTTCATATCCGTTCCTCTTTCTGTTAGCTGATCTTAGTACAGTTTGGGTCAGCCCGCTTTCCTGGCACGGGTGCGTTTGCGCGGTTTTTTTGCCGCCGGCGCAGGCTTCCAATCCTTGCGTGCCTGCAGCGCCAGCTTGCGGACACGGGCGATGTTCTCGTCGGAGTAGACCCCGTTCACACCCGAAATCGCCGCCAGCTGCATCCCGTGCTTGAGGCCGAGTTTGTATATTTCGTGGACTTTTTCCCACTCCAGGTTGCGCCCCAGGGTGAAATTCTCGAAGCGGCCTTCCAGCGCCAGCACGATGGTCTCCGCGAGACAGGCGTAGACGACCTGTCGATCCTCGAAGCCGATGGACTTCATGCGCACGTCGCCGGGCAGGGAGATTTCCCCGGACTCGATCACCAGGACATCGGGACGCCTTGCCACATCCTCCGGGGACAGGTCCAGGGGGCGGGCGACATCGGTTATCACACAACCGGGCTTCACCCGCATGATGTCGAGGATTTTTTTGCCGGCCCCGGATGTCGCCGTGACGATCATATCCATGTCGCCGATGTTTTCGTCAGAATCAGCGTAGGAAGAGAGCACCAGTTTCACCCCCGGGGACTCCTTGAGAATGGATTTCTCCAGGATCAACAGCTTGGCGGCCTCCGGCGATACCAGGTGCAATTCCTCGGTGGTCCTGGCCAACAGGCGGGCGCAGGCCGCGCCGATGGCACCCGTGGCCCCCACCACCATGGCCTTGCCCTTGACCTTCTTGCCCTTCTCCAGTTTCACCAGGCCCAGGCGCTCCACCGCGTCATGGGCTGCCCACAGGGCACCCGAAGCGCTGTAGCTGTTGCCGGTGGTGATGGGCAGGGGCGCGCGCTTGGCCACGGTGATCCCCGCGTCGCCGACAACCTTGGTAAAGGCCCCAAGACCCATGATCTGGGCGCCGAGCTTCTTGGCGATATCGGCAGCCGCCAGCAGCCTGCGATAGGTGAATTCCGGCGCATGGCTCATGATTTCCTTCGGTGTACCGCCGACGATGATCAGCCAGCCCTCCGCCTCGACACCGTCCGGCGACTGGATTCCTGACACCCTGGTGTATACGAAGGGCGGGGTATAGGCCACCGCTTTTTCCACCAGGTTCATCACCGGTTTCGGTGACACCTTCGACATCATCTCCAGGGGTTTCAGGTGGTTGAGGTACTGCTGGGACAGGGGATGAATGACGAAGGCGAAGCGGTTGATCTGCTTGCGCCCGGGAATCGGGTAGAGCAGGCGCGGCTTGAGTTCAAGGTCGGTGAATATTTCCAGGTAGTCGTCGTGGCTGATCTCGTCGGCCGGCTTGTCAAGCGCTGCCATGACCATGGCTTCGATCACATTCAGTCCCACGGTGTGCTTGAACGGCTGGATGCTGCAGTCGAGCACCAGGCGCACGCCTTTCTCCCGGAGTTCCTGCAGGCGCTCATCGGATACGGTGGAGGTTATGACGGTTTTGCCGTCGAGCTCATCCTGGCCGTAGTGCCGCAGCTGCTCGTAGGGCGCCACCACCACGTGGGCCTCCTTTACCGCCCGGCGCAGCACCAGGTGGTTGAAGAACTGGAACGGCGCGATGGAAGGCACCAGGTCCTTGCCACTCTCGAAACGGAGAATGGGATGACTGCCTGTGGCATAGAGTTCCAGCGCACGCAGGGAGGTTAGCAGGTTGGGCAGGCCGAACTGGGCAACGGGGTCGGCGAAGGTCAGGTTGTCGGTGAACTCGGAGAGAATAGATGCCAGCCGGTAATTGATCGTACCCGAGAGGAACAGGACCCGGGCGTTACTGAAGATATTGCCCAGTTCCATCTGGGCCGAACGCAGCGTCCATTCCTGGACGATCTCGCGCAGCCTGGCGCCGGTGGTTATGGGAGTATCACTCGAGAGCTTTTCCAGTTTGCGGGTCTCCGGGCGCACGAAGTGGTCGGTACCCACGGTGTAGTGTTCCCTGACCATGCCCAGCCCGATGGCATCGGCGTCTGCGCGTTTCTCCTTGATCAGTTGTGCCGCCTGCTTCGCGTCGCGGTCGGTGCCCTGGCGCTCTACTGTGAAATTCTCCCCGAGAAAGCGGGTTTTGAAGCTGTAGTCCAGGCTGCTGGAACCGAGACTGATACTGACGATATGTTTCATGTTATTCACCTCGCGCTTGGATGTGCGAGAGCATACTCCATCCCCGCGAATCCTGGCTTGACGGAACTCAAGGAAATGTCTGCTCGTGGCAGCCAGGGAAAACTTGTGGCCTTATTCAGGGATTAGCCTGTATAAACTGCTGGATCATCGCCACCAGCGTCTCGGGTGCATCTTCCTGGCAGAAGTGACCGACGCCCGGTAACTGCACGACGGGCGCGTCGGGGAACAGCAGGCGGAAATCCGCCATCGCCCATTCCGGGGCGATGGCCCGGTCTTCCATACCGTATACCAGCGAGGCGGGCACGGCCTTTACTCTGTCCAGGTTCCCGGTTTGCAGTCCGTCGATGACGAATTCCTGGAACCGGGCATAGTGCACGTCCAGGGGAAACTCTATCGCGCCAATGCAGCTGTCGCGGTCGGGGAAGGGCGCGGAGTAGGCGCGGATCCAGGTATCGGTCACCGCGGCGGTGTTCTGGAAACCGACGATTTTCATCACCGACAGCGCCGTGGAACCGAGTTCACCCACTATGCCCCCCAGGGTACCCGCTTCCTCGTGTTTCTCTATCCACTGGAACCAGGGGGTTTTTTCCTCCGGGGGGGTGGCTCCGCCGTAGCCGAACAGGGTGTTCATGAGGAACAGCCGTTTCACCCGCTCCGGGTGGCGGATGGTATATGCCCCGGTTATCGGGCCGCCCCAGTCCTGGCAGACGAAGGTGATATTCTGCAGGTCCAGGTCGGCGATCAGTTTCTCCAGGTTTTCCACGTGTGTTTTCAGGGTGTAGACCCTGTCCTGCGGGGTCTCCGACTTACCGAACCCCATGTGATCCGGGACGATGACCCGGTAGTGTTCCGCCAGCGACGGTATAAAGTTGCGGTAGAGGTATCCCCAGGTGGGCTCACCGTGCAGGCAGATCACCACCTCACCGTCTCTGGGGCCCTCATCGACATAGTGCTGGCGAAATCCCGCGGCGGTGGAAAAATGGGGCTCGAACGGCCAGGTGCCGTCGAAGGTTTCATCTGCAGGAATCATCGCGGGGCTCTCCTCTGCGTGGTCGGGACATTGAGTATAGACAGAAAACGGATTATTGCTGCCCGTCACCCGCCAGTCCGTGTTGCTCGTGCCACTCGGCCAGGCTACCGATGTCGGGGAATCCCTCG
>JAACFI010000456.1 GCA_009937575.1 Haliea sp. | reverse complement strand
CGGAAGAGAAAACCTCGAGCGTAGGGACCGCGCCGAGCCGGCCCAATATCGTCATCCTGTTCGCCGACGATCTCGGTTACGGTGACCTGGGCAGCTACGGCCACCCCTACAACAGCACCCCGAACCTGGATGCCCTGGCGCGCGAGGGACAACGCTGGACCGACTTCTACGTTGCGGCACCGGTGTGCTCACCGAGCCGCGGCGCACTGATGACCGGGCAGCTGCCGAACCGGTCTGGCCTCTATGGGCGTCAACTTCCTGTATTACATCCCAACGATTCAGCAGGCATCCCCGAGCGCGAACTGACCATGGCCGAAGCATTGAAAGCCCAAGGTTATCGCACCGCAATAATCGGCAAGTGGCATCTTGGTGACGCACCCGACACACTGCCGACACGCCACGGCTTTGACTACTGGTTCGGCCTGCCCTACTCCAATGACATGGACTGGGTGGGCCACTTGACGGTGGATGAGTTGCTCGCCCTGGCAGCCCAGGGGAAAAATGAGGCTGTAGCGCAGGAAATCGCCAGCCGCTACCCCAAATATCGCGACCCGAAGATCGAGTACTGGAACGTGCCGCTGTTGCGCAGTCGCCGCAGCGATGACGGCTATACCGATGAGCTGGTGGAACGCCCGGCGGATCAGCACACCCTGACCAGGCGATACACCGAAGAGGCCGAACGCTTCATCCGCGAGGCCGGCGACCAACCCTTTTTACTCTACCTGCCGTACACCATGCCGCATACGGCACTGTTCAGAAGCAAGGAGTTCGTCGGGCGCAGTCTCGGCGGGCGCTACGGTGACGTGATCGAGGAAATTGACTGGAGTGTCGGTGAGATTCGTCGTGTGCTCGAGCAGGAAGGCCTGCATGAGCAGACACTGGTGTTCTTCAGCAGCGACAACGGCCCCTGGCTTGCAATGCAGCGTGATGCCGGCAGCGCCGGCCTGTTGAGCAACGGCAAGGGCACAACCTTTGAAGGCGGCTTGCGCGTGCCGGGCATCTTCTGGTGGCCGGGTACGGTAAAGCCGTCTGTGGTCCACGACATCGGTTCGACGCTCGATGTGTTCGCCACCGCTTTGAGCCTGGCCGGCGCGCCGCCGGTCGCGGGTATCGACGGTATGGACCTGAGCGCCACGCTCAAAAAGGGTGAACCCAGTCCACGCGATTCTATCGCCTATTATCGCAGTGGCGAGCTGCAGGCATTCCGCAAAGGCCTTTACAAGATTCGCCTGGTCTCAGAAGGAGCCTATGGGCTGCCGCCAAAACGCACCGTTCACGAAACGCCGCAGCTGTTCCATCTCGGCCAGGACCCGGGAGAAAAGTTCGATATCGCCGCCGAGCAGCCGGAAGTCGTCAGTGACCTGCAGGCGGCGGTAGCAGCACATCAGGCCGGAATGGATAGCCGCGAGCCGATTTTCGATAGCCGACTGAAACGTCTGTCCGCTAACTGACTGCCCGAGTATTACCAGGCGATCACGATAGCGGCTGACAATCGCAATAGGGATTTCATGCGTACAAAGCACAAGCGGACCGGAATAACCTACCGCATTCACCTCCTGATTACACTGTTCTTCTCGGCGGCAGTCGCGGCGGGCGAAATGCCCCGCCCCAATATACTGGTGCTGATGGCCGAAGACATGAGCCCAAGGGTGGGCGCCTTTGGCGATCCGGTAGCCGTTACACCTAACCTTGACCTACTGGCCGCGGAAGGCGTGCGATTTACCAATGTATTTACCGCCTCCGGGGTATGCGCACCGAGTCGGGCTGCGCAGATCACCGGCATGCACCCGGCGACCGTGGGCGGACAGCATATGCGCACATCAAACCGTCCAGCGGGTGGCTACAAGGCTGTACCACCCAGCGAGGTGAAGGCCTATCCAGAGCTGCTGCGGGCAGCGGGTTATTTCACCTTCACCGATGACAAGATTGATTACCAGTTCAGCGCGATTCGCGCCGGTACCGGCCCTTTCACCATCTGGGACCGTGAAGGCGGCGGGGCAAACTGGTCACAGCGCCAACCCGCCCAACCCTTTTTCGGGTTAATTAATTTCCTGCAGACACACGAAAGCGGCGTGTTCCCACCACTCACAACCCGGAAACTCAGTGGCAAGTATCTTAACTTCCAGCGGTTTCGGGCCCAGCACTACGACAACCCGGATGAACATCAATTCGTCACCCCGGAACAGGTAGAGGTGCCCCCCTATTTTCCCGACGTGGCGACCGTGCGCACAGATATTGCCCGGCACTACAACAACATCGCCCTGATGGACCGTCAGGTGGCCGAGGTGCTGGACAGGCTCGAGCGCGATGGACTGGCCGACAATACGATCGTTATATGGACCGCCGATCACGGTGATGGCCTGCCACGAGCGAAGCGCGAAGTATTCGATTCCGGCATTAAAGTACCGATGATCATCCGCTGGCCCGCGCGCTACCGTCCCCCACATCTTGAGCCGGGGCAGAGCGATGAACGATTGATCAGTTTTGTCGATCTCGCGCCGACTATCCTCGCGCTGGCAGGGGTGGAGGTACCTGACTATCTTCCGGGACAGAACTATCTCGACCCGGCAGTGCCTCCACGCCAATATGTATTCGCAAGCCGGGATCGCATGGACGCGGTGGTCGATCGACAGCGGGCCGTGCGCGACCAGCGTTACAAGTACATTCGCAGCTGGCATCCCGAGCAACCGGGCGGCCACCGGCTCGCCTATCGCGATAATATGACAATGATGCAGACACTGTGGCAGATGCTTGAAGACGACCAGCTGAATTCGCAACAGCGGCGCTGGTTTGAGCCGCCGGGAGAAGAACAGCTTTACGATATCCAGGCTGATCCATTTGAATTGAACAATCTCGCCGAAAGCCCGGAGCACCGACCGACCCTGAACCGGATGCGGGCCGCGCTGGCCGAATGGCAGAAACACAACCGGGATTGGGGCGAGCAGTCAGAGGCGGCAATGGTCGCTGCTTTCTGGCCGGACGGTGAACAGCCGATCACCGCCAGTCCGGTTTTCCAACAGCAAGCGCTGCAACTGACTATCCAAAGCGACACGCCCGGCGCCTCTCTGGGCTACCGACGGAATGGTGGTGACTGGCAACTCTATCGCGGCCCCATCAAGGTCATGCCGGGCGACATGATCGAGGCCAGGGCCATTCGCTACGGTTGGCGCGAGAGTGATGTTGCCAGCTTGCAGATCCCCAGGTAGCTCGCGTTGTCAATCGACTGTGAAAACA
>JAACFI010000108.1 GCA_009937575.1 Haliea sp. | reverse complement strand
CTGGCGGGTTTTTACGAGGATGATTACGTCCTTGTCGACGGGCGGTGGATGATCTGTAAATCGACCTACCAGGTCACTTCTACCCAGATATTCGACCTGTCGGAGGGGTTGGCGAAGGTGGTGTTCGCGGGTGCCGCCGCCCCCGCTGAACTGGACGACCCCGGCAGGCAGGCGCCCTGACCGCCCCGCCGATAATCAGCGCGTGACTCCCGAACGTATTGCCCGCCTGCGCCAGGTACTGGACCGGCGACAGCCCGATCTCACGGTGGTGACGGACTTCGTGCACAAGCAGCGCAATCTGTCCGCCATCGTGCGCGTGTGCGACGCGGTGGGCATCATGCGAGTGCACGCGGTGCTGGGGGATGAGGATTACCAGGCCTTTCGCGGTACCGCGATGGGCTCCCACCACTGGGTGGAGGTACGGCGCTACGTGGACCTGCCTGCCGCGCTTGAGCCTGTTTGCGGTGAAGGCTGCCAGCTGGTAGCAGCTCACCCGACCGAGGGGGCAGTGGATTTTCGCGATGTCGACTATACCCGCCCCACGGTCCTGCTGCTGGGGGCGGAGCGCCGCGGCCTCAGCCCGGCGGCCCGGGAAATGGCAAATGCCTGTGTGGCGGTTCCCATGGTGGGTATGGTGGGTTCCCTGAATGTCTCGGTTGCCGCCGGGATCATCCTGGCCGAGGCCCAGCGCCAGCGCCAGCAGGCCGGGATGTACGATTGTGTGCGGATAGACCACAAGACCTACCAGCGCCTGTTCTTCCAGTGGGGGCATCCCGAGGTAAGGGAATTCTGCGAACAGCGGGGACTGCGTTACCCCCGGCTTGACCAGCAGGGGGAGATCGACGACCCCTCGGCCTGGTACGCCAGTGTGCGCGAGGGTACGGCACCGCGATGGGAGGCGGCTGATGAATAATCTTTTCGCAATATTGCTGTTTATCTTCATCGGGGTAGCCCTGATGGTGGTGCTGGGAGAGCGCTTTGGCAGTCAGCCTGACCCGCGGCGCCTGCAGCAGCTGAGGCGCTGGTTGATGCCGCTGGTGGGCCTGATGCTGGTGCTGTCCCTGGTCAAATACTACCTGTAGTCCAGATACTCATCCGCTTCGCCAGTGCCCGCGCGGGAGGCTTCTGCCATAATTTCGCAAGGAATACGGGGGTGAGCATGCCAGATAACGAGCTGCATAGACTGCACAGCGGCGAGCTGTGGCGGGAATTCTGTGAAGACCTCAAGCTGGCGGGGGAACAGGTGCTGGCGGTCTCCGTGCCCGACGACGACCTCACCCGCTCAGAGGGATTTCGCTACCTGACCCGGCTGCTGCGGCTGAGCCTGGAAAAAAATATCGAGTTCGCCGATCCCGATTACCCGCAGTTCTATTCCCTGTCTCACGAAACAGCGAAGATTGGCAATGACAACCCCGACAACTTCTACCAGAACTGCGCGGTGGACGGTGGCAGGGAGTACCGCATCCACGGCAACCGGGGTTCGGTGGCCTACCTGAGCATCGAGAGCAAGGCCGGTTCCTTCGCCGGGGGCGGTGATATGGCGCCCACCGGGCACGTGGAGCTTGAACAGCTGGAGGTCGGTGAGAACGGTGATTTCGAGTTGATGGTCAGCGCCCGGGAATATCCCGGTAACTGGCTGCCCATGCGGCTGGAAACCGACAACCTGCTGGTGCGCCAGACCTTTGGCGATCGCGCCAGGGAGCAGCGGGCACAGCTGCATATCGAGTGCCTTGACCCGGCGGGAAGTGACACACTCGATGCCGGGACCTTCGCCGCGCAGCTGTCCGCGGTGGTGCCGTTCATCACCGGTACGGCGGGCCTGTTCCGGCAGTGGATGGATATTTTCAGTAGCCATATTAACCAGTTGCCGCCCAACGACCAGGCGATGTGCCTGCGGGCGGGGGGCGATCCATCGATCTACTATCACAACAGCTACTGGGCCCTGGCAACGGAGGAGGCGCTGGTCATCGAATTTACACCCCCCGACTGCCGCACCTGGAATTTCCAGCTGTCCAACTACTGGATGGAGTCACTGGATTACCGTTACCACCGTATCAGTGTCAGCAGGCACGGTGCAGAGCTGGAAGCGGACGGCTCGGTGCGTATCGTGGTAGCGGCCCGGGATCCCGGCTGTGCCAACTGGCTGACGACGGCGGATCATCGCTGTGGGGCGATGTTGTTGCGCTACGTGGAAGCGCGGGATTACCCGCCGGTGCGAACCCGGGTGGTGCCCCTCGACCAGATCGCGGGCGGCCCCGGGGAGCGGGGCGATGCCTGATCTGCATTTTGACCCCGATGCGGTAGTGGCCGACGCCCGGGCGGTGGATGGCCTGTCCGATTTCGGCGACGACAATTACCGGCAGCCGCTGGAAAAGTTGCTCTGGTCCCTGGAGTACGAGGCGAAACTGAACGACATCGGCCGGGCGGTGCTGCGGCAGCGGGTGGTGGATATCCTGTCGACCCGGCTGCGGGTGCAGGCCTACCTGAAACGCTACCCCGATATCCTTGAACAGCAGATCGTTGAGCCACTGGTGATCGTCGGACTGCCCCGCACCGGTACCACCATGCTGCACCGCACCATTGCCGCGGACCACCGGATGTACGCGCCTCTGTGGTACGAGGTGCGATTCCCCTGTCCCGCCCTGGACTGGGATTTCACCGCGGCGGGTGATCGGCGCATCACCGAGGCAAAGGCCGAGGTCAAGGCCATGGTGGACGCCAATCCGGAGCTGCTCGCCATCCACCCCATGGATGCCATGGGGCCGGACGAGGACATCATGTTGCTGGAGCAGTCCTTCTACAGTTTCAACATGCAGGCCTTTGCCAATATCCCGGGCTTCGACAGCTGGATAGAGGCGCAGGACCACACACCCGGCTACCAGTATTTCCGCCTGCTGCTGCAGTTCCTGCAGTGGCAGAAAAAACGCAGCGGCCAACCGGGTGAACGCTGGGTTCTCAAGGCGCCACACCACCTGCATTACATGGACCTGGTATTCAAGGTATTTCCCGACGCCAAAGTGGTGCAGTCCCACCGGGATCCGGTTGAGACTATTCCCTCCCTGGCGAGCCTGATCGCCGGGGTGTGGGTCATCTACTCGGACCAGGCTGACCCCGTGGAGGTGGGACGGCAGTGGGCGCGCAAATTTGCCAGGGGTATGGCACACAGCATGGCGGTGCGGGAGCAGTTGGGAGAGGCGCGATTCCTGGATCTCTGGTTCCGGGACACGGTGAGCCAGCCCCTGGAGGAAATTCGCAAAATCTACGATTTCCTGGGTATGGAGTTGACCCCGGAAGCCACCGCCGAGATGAGCCGTTGGCAGGATTTCAACCGGCGCGAACTGCGCCCGCCCCACCAATATACTCTAGACCAGTTCGGGTTCAGCGAGGAGGGACTCCAGCAGCAGTTTCGGGTCTACCGGGAACGCTTTTTTACGGGATGATCGGGCGGTGGCGTTCTTTGTCCATCATTTTTGCGCTTTTCTAAACAAATCTTTACCTCAGCGGTACTTTTCGGGCCAATATTCCCCCTTTGCCACGTTTTAACTTTGACCCGCGCCCCCTATAATCGGGGTCATGATAAGACCCGATACGCAGTATCCATTCGGGAATATGGGGGAGTGAGAATTGCCAGCCCAGTGGCTCAGTAATTCCAGTGACATCCCGGGGCGCGCGAATGCCGCACTGGGTAGCACACTGCACGCCCTGACGCGTCCCACCCGCCTGCGACAGCTTCGGTGGGGCCTTGTCCTGCTGCTCGCCCTGTGGGCCCTGGTGGCGGCGTCGCGCTTGCTGTGGAACCTGGTGCCGACAGCGGAGCCGGAAGTGACCGGCGCAGTGGACATTATCAACCCGGTCAAACCGGCTGCCTCCGGCGAGAGCGTCGCCACGGTGGATATCCAGCGCATGGTTTCCTGGCACCTGTTCGGGGAGGCCGGTGTGGCGCCTGCTGAAACGGTGGAGCCGTCGCCCGCCGCGGCGGCAGCCGGCAGCCGTGACGGGATCGAGGAGGGCGCCCGGGAGACGCGGCTGGAACTCACCCTGCGGGGGGTGGTGGCCTCCACCGAGGACGGCCTGGGGCACGCCATCATCGAGCACAGGAAACGGCAGGCGGTGTATGCGGTGGAGGACAAGTTACCGGTATCGGGAGACGTGGTGCTGGCCAAGGTGATGCCCCGGCAGGTGGTGCTGGATAACGGCGGCACCTACGAGCTGCTGACCCTGTTCGAGGACACGGAACTGGACGCGCAGTTACCGCCCGGTGGTTCGCCTCCGGTGGCCCCGCAGGTGGGTCAGTCGCCGCGCCTGGAACAACGCGATGACGCACAAACCACCGCGCTCGCCCGGAGTTTCCGCGACCGCCTGTACCAGGATCCCCAATCCCTGGCAGAGGTGGTCAGTATCAGTGCCGTGCGTGTCGATGGGGCCCTGCAGGGCTATCGGGTGAGTCCAGGAAAGGAGAGTCAGCAATTTGAACAGCTGGGTTTCAAGCAGGGCGACCTGGTCACCGGTATCAATGGCATCGCCCTCAACGACCCGGCCAATACCATGCGCCTGTACCAGACCATGCGCACCGCCAGTGAAGCGGTGTTCGAACTGGAGCGCGACGGAGAGGCCCTGTCCATCAGTGTGCAACTGGAGAACGGTGGAATCCAGTGAGGAGAAACCGAAAGGATGACAAGTTGGTGATTTTTCCCGTCAGGCCCGGCCGCAGGGCCCTGCGCGCTGTCCTGTTGACCCTGCTGATGGGGGTGACTCATCTGGCACCGGCCCAGGATTTCACCGTCAACCTGAAAGAGACGGATATCCAGGAATTGATCAAGTTCGTGGCGGAGGCCACCGGCACCACGATCGTTGTCGATCCCGCGGTCAAGGGCAAGGTCAAGGTCGTGTCCAGCAAACCGGTGTCGCGGAGTGAGTTGTACGAGCTGTTCCTGTCCATCCTGGAGGTACATGGCTACACGGCGGTGCGTTCCGGTGGTGTGGTACGGGTGATCCAGAGCAAGGATGCCCGCTCGGCACCGGTGGAAGTGCGGGATGGCAAGAGCTCACTGACCAGTGACGAGTACGTGACCCAGGTGATCCGCCTGGAAAATATTTCCGCCGCCAAGCTGATTCCGGTATTGCGGCCGCTGGTGCCCCAGCAGGCGCATATGGCGGCCTATGCACCGAGCAATGCCATCATTATCTCCGACGTGTCCTCCAACATTGATCGCATCCGCGACATCATCGAGCGCATGGACAGGTCTGCCGTGCAGCAGACGGATATCATCAAGCTGCGCTACGCGGTGGCGGAAGACGTGGTGCGGATGCTGGACCAGCTCAACAAGTCCGAGGCGAAAAAGGGCGGAGGCGCCGAGCCGAACGTGCTGCTGGTGGCCGACTCACGTACCAACAGCGTGCTGGTGAGCGGCGATGAAATCGAGCGGGCCCGGGTCTCAAAACTGATCGACCACCTGGATACGCCACTGGAGCAGAGCGGCAATGTCAAGGTGGTGTACCTGGAATACGCCGACGCGGTGGAGATCGCCGAGGTGCTCACCCGGGTGATGCAGAATATCGATCGCGTCGGCACCGGGGAGGGCGGCAAGCCGCAGCGCAGCAGCAGTGGCAACAGCGCCACGATCGAGGCGGACCTGGGTACCAATGCCCTGATCATCACCGCCGACACGGACGAAATGGCAGCCCTGGAGGCGGTGATTCACCGGCTGGACATCCGCCGTGCCCAGGTGCTGGTGGAAGCCATCATCGTGGAGATGGAGCTTATCGACGGCCAGGACCTCGGCCTGCAATGGCTGTTTGCCGAGGATGACGGCTTCTTCGGCAGCAATATCAACGCCAACGATGCCCGCGCCCGACGCATCGCCGAGGCGGTGATTCCGCCCAGGGACGGTGACGATGACGGCATCGTCACCGACGATGGTTTCGACCTCAGCAACCTGGCGGGGGCCCTGGCGCAGACCCCCGGCCTGTCCATGGGCTGGGGTACCGTGGACGACGATTTCACCATGGCGGTGATTCTAAATGCCCTCAAGGAACAACAGAACGCCAATATCCTGTCCACCCCGAGCCTGCTGACCCTGGATAACCAGGAGGCCTATATCACCGTGGGCCAGAACGTGCCCTTCGTTACCGGTTCCTATACCAATACCGGGGCCGGCGGCGACGGCGCCCAGAATCCCTTCCAGACCATCGAGCGAGAGAACGTGGGCACTACCCTGAGTGTGACGCCGCACATTAACGAGGGCGATTCCGTGGTGCTGGATATCGAGCAGGAAGTCTCCAGCCTCACCGGCCTGACCCTGATTGCTTCCGACGTCATTACCAATGAGCGCAAGATCCAGACCAAGATACTTGCCCAGGACGGGCGGGTCGTCGTGCTTGGCGGACTGATCAAGGACGACGTGCAGGATGCCCAGCAGAAAGTGCCGATTCTCGGGGATATTCCCTTCCTCGGCCGCCTGTTTCGCACCGACGCGGTGCAGGTCACCAAGAGCAACCTGCTGGTGTTCATCCGCCCCACCATCATTCGCGACAACGAGCAGCTCGCCGGTGCCACTGCGGAGAAGTATCGCTACATCCGGGATCAGCAGGCCCTGCGCCGGGAGCGCGGACTGATGTTCCTGGATGATGAAAACCTGCCGATACTGCCCGATTGGGAACAACAGATCCAGCAACTGGAGGAGATCAAGGAACAGGACGCCGAGGCCGCCGTCCCGGTGGAGGCGGAGGGCGACTGATGAGTGCTGCAGACGGTGTCACTTCCCTGCGCAGCCTGCCCTTCAGTTACGCGCAGCAATACGGTGTGCTGCTGGATGACGCCGCTGATGAGACCCTGGTGGTGCACCAGGGCCAACCCGACCTCCAGGTTCTCACGGAATTGCGGCGCCTGCTCGGTGTTCCCTTTCAACTGCGGGGTGTGCCGGACGACGAGTTCCAGCGGCGCCTGACCCGCGCCTACCAGCGGGACAACAACGAGGCGGTGCAGATGGCGGAGGATATCAGTGCCGATGTCGATCTCTCCCGCCTGGCCGATGAAATTCCCGCCATGGGCGACCTGATGGATACCGAGGATGACGCGCCTATCATCCGCCTGATCAATGCCATCCTGTCCCAGGCGGTGCGCGAGAAAGCCTCGGATATTCATATCGAAACCTTCGAGGATCGGCTCAGCGTGCGCTACAGGATCGACGGTGTACTGGCCGAGGTGCTGTCGCCCAAACGCATGCTGGCGCCGCTGTTGGTGTCGCGCCTGAAAGTCATGGCGCGCCTGGACATCGCCGAGAAGCGCGTACCCCAGGATGGGCGCATCTCGGTTAAAATCGCCGGGCACGCGGTGGACATCCGCATGTCAACCATCCCCTCGGCCCACGGAGAGCGGGTGGTACTGCGGCTGCTCGACACGGCGGCGGGCCAGTTGCAGCTGCCGCAACTGGCGATGAATGAACAGGTGTTGTCCAGCTACAAGAAATTCCTGCACAGTCCCCACGGTATCATCCTGGTGACCGGGCCAACCGGCTCGGGGAAGACCACTACCCTGTACGCGGGCCTGTCCCATATCAACGAGAGCACCCGCAATATCCTCACCATCGAAGACCCCATCGAGTACATGTTACCCGGGGTGGGCCAGACCCAGGTCAACCCCAAGGTCGATATGACCTTCGCCCGGGGATTGCGGGCGATCTTGCGCCAGGACCCGGACGTGGTGATGGTGGGGGAGATCCGCGACCTGGAGACCGGCGAAATCGCGGTACAGGCCTCCCTCACCGGCCACCTGGTGTTGTCCACCCTGCATACCAATACCGCTATCGGTGCCATTACCCGTCTCAAGGACATGGGTATCGAACCTTTCCTGGTATCGTCCAGCCTGCTGGCGGTAATGTCCCAGCGCCTGGTGCGCCTGCTGTGCCGGGAGTGCCGGGTAGCAGTGGCACCCGGGCCGGCGGAGCGGGAACAACTGGGCCTGGGTGAGGACGAAGATATCACCCTGTATCAGCCCGGCTCCTGCAGTCATTGTAATTACACCGGCTATCGCGGCCGGACCGGTATCTATGAACTGATCGAGTTGGACGACCAACTGCGCGGCATGATCTACGAGGGTGCCAGTGAGCAGGAGATGCTGGCGGTGGCGCGGCGGCGCTATCCGGGTATAGAGGCGGACGGGCAACGCCGGATCCTGGCCGGCGATACCAGTGTCGCCGAAGTCCTGCGGGTGACTTCGGTCGCCTGACAAGAGCTTACCCGGATTATGACGGCCTATCGTTACAGGGCTCTAAACCTCGAGGGCAAACTTGTCCGCGGCGTGCTGGAGGGCGACTCGGAGCGCCAGGTGCGCTCCCAGCTGCGGGGACAGAGCCTGCGCCCGGTAGAAGTATCGGAGGCGAACCGACAGGCACAGGGTGCCTCTCCATGGCGCCTTGCGGCCCTGCGCCGTCGGGTCAGCGCTGGAGACCTGGCATTGATTACCCGGCAACTGGCCACCCTGGTCCAGTCCAACCTGCCCCTGGATGAGGCGCTGCAGGCCACTGCGGCACAGAGCCGCAGCACGCGTATAGAGGGTATCCTGCTGCAGTTGCGATCAAGGGTTGCGGAGGGGCACACCCTGGCCTATGCCATGGGAGAGTTTCCCCTGGTGTTCAATGAGATGTACCGCGCCATGGTCAAGGCGGGTGAGCACGCCGGTTACCTGGGACCGGTGCTGGAACAGCTGGCGGATTACACGGAAAGGCGCCAGTACACCGGTCAGAAACTGAAGATGGCGATGATCTACCCGTTCATCCTGGTGGGAGTGGCAATCGCGGTTATCACCCTGTTGATGGTATTTATCGTGCCGGAGCTGGTGGGCATATTCGCCCACACCAGCCGGGAACTGCCGCTGCTGACCCGGGGCCTGATCGTTACCAGTGATTTTTTCCGCGATTGGGGAGGCTGGATGTTCCTGGGGATCGCAGCCCTGTGGTGGCTGGCCCGGCGCCTGTTGCGCAACCCGCGACGACGACGGCGCTGGCACAGCCTGCTGCTGCGTATCCCCGGCATATCGAGACTGCTGGTGGCCCTGGATACGGCGCGATTTGCCTCTACCCTGAGCATCCTGATGGCCAGCGGCGTGCCGTTGCTTGAATCCCTGCGTATCGCCGGTGAGGTGCTCACCAACCTGGTACTTCGTGAGCACAGTGAGCAGGTGGCGGAGCGGGTACAGGAAGGCAGCAGCCTGCACCGCGCCCTGGAACAGAGCGGACGTTTCCCCCCGATGATGGTGCATATGGTGGCCAGCGGCGAAACCAGCGGCGAGCTGGAAACCATGCTCGAGCGTTCGGCTACCAACCAGGAGCGGGAGCTGGAAATGACCCTTGGTACCATGATGAGCCTGTTCGAGCCGCTGATGGTAGTCTTTATGGGTGGTATGGTGCTCACTATCGTACTGGCCATCCTGTTACCGATATTCGATCTCAATACAATGGTGAAGTGAATGAAGAAAGGCCCTGGCAATAAGGTGGGGAGACAGTCGGGATTTTCCCTGGTGGAAATCCTGGTAGTGCTGGTGATCATGGGATTGCTGATCAGCGTGGTGGCGCCCACGGTGCTGAACCGGGCTGACGAGGCCCGGGTGCAGAAGGTGCACGCCGATTTCAAGGCCATAGAAACCGCCCTGAAAATTTATCGCCTGGACAATTACGTCTATCCCACCACGGAGCAGGGTCTGCAGGCGTTGGTGGAACGCAGTACGCTCGATCCCGAACCGCGCAATTTCAAGGAAGGTGGATACCTGTCAGAACTGCCCATCGATCCCTGGGGTCGACCCTATCTCTACCTGAGTCCCGGCGAGCAGGGTGAAATCGACCTGTACTCCCTGGGCGCCGACGGTCTTTCCGGGGGTGAGAGCCAGAATGCCGATATCGGCAACTGGAAATCAGAGGACTGATTCCGTGTCGCCGCCTCCCCGGGAACGCTGCTCGGGCCAGGGTGGTTTCAGCCTGCTCGAGTTGCTGGTTACCCTGATTGTGGTGGTGCTTATCACGTCGCTGGTTTCCCTCAACGTGGGCTCCGGCGGCCGGGAAATCCGCCTGGAGGCACAGTTGCGGGATATCGCCAGTGTAGCGGCCTATGCCCTGGACGAGGCGCAGATGCTGGGCCTGGACTACGGTCTGCTGCTGCACCAGGAGTATGCCGAGGGCTCGCTGTTATACGGCTACAGCTGGCGTGAGCGGCGCCCGGAGGGCTGGCGAGAGCCGGGCAGCGGCAAGGATATATTTGCTCCCGGTATGCTGCCGGATGATGTGGAACTGGAGTTGGAGCTGGAGGGAGTTCCGGTGGCGGAGCTGTCGCTGGAGGGGGGCGATGAACAGGCGGCACCACAGGTCGTCCTCTATGCCAGTGGTGAAACCAGCGCCGGGGCGATCGACGTGCGCCATCGCCAGAGCGGGGAACTGCTGTGGCGCCTGGAGTGGGATCTGTTGGGGCGCTTCCAGCTGCTGCGCCGGGGGGAGCTGGATGAGGAGACGTGACCGGGGCTTTACACTGATAGAGGTGATGGTTGCCCTCGCCGTGGTGGCTATCGCGCTTCCGGCCCTGCTGGTGGCCCTGTACCAGCAGATCGACAGCACGGCTTACCTGCGCGACAAATCCCTGGCCCATATGGTGGCCGCCAACAAGTTGACCGAGTTGCGCATCCTCAGTCGCGCGCGCCGGAGTCTGTTACAGGGCAAGGATGGTGGTGTGGCGCAAATGGGTGAGCGCGAGTGGTACTGGTGGTTGCAGAGCGAGGCAACAGAGGTGGAACAGTTTTACCGGGTGGAGATCAACGTCGCCCTGGACGAGGCCGCCCGTGATAATCCCCTGTATACGTTGGTGGCGTTCATGTCGGCGGACCTGGGCAGTGAGGTGGTCGATGAAAGCCAGTAGGCGCGACAGGGGTTTTACCCTGGTTGAGGTATTGATCGCCCTGGCCATTACGGCTTTTGTCAGCACTATTGCCTACACCAGCCTTTCCACGGTGATCACCGGCATGGAGAGGACCCGGGAGAATTCCCAGCGGGCCTACGCGGTGAACCGGGCCTGGATGATTATCAGCCGGGACCTGCGCCAGTTTGTGAGCCGGCCGGTGCGGGACGAGTTCGGCGAGCAGGAACCAGCGCTGCAGGGTGGACCGGCGGCGCGTTACACCCTGAGCCTCACCCGAAGCGGTTGGCACAATCCCAACGCCCACCCGCGCAGTAATCTACAGCGGGTGAACTATCGGCTGGAGGACGATGCCTTGTGGCGCGACAGCTACCCGGTGCTGGACCGGGCGGGCGACACGGAACCCGCCAGCGTAAAACTGCTGGAGGGGGTGGAGCAACTGAAGCTGGAATTTCTGGGCTCCATGAACCAGGCCCGGGGCACTGCCTCCTCCCTGGATACCCGGCAGTGGTCAGAGAGCTGGATTGCAGACAGCAGTCAGCCTGACACAGTGTTACCGCCGCCGGCGGCCCTGCAGCTGACCCTGCAATTGGAGGACTGGGGGGAATTGAGGCGTTTGTATGAACTGCCCGGCCAGTAACCCTCGTCTTCCCTGTCGACAAAAGGGCGCTGCCCTGGTGGTGGCGATGCTGGTGTTCGCCCTGTGTACCGCACTGATCGTGGCGATGAAGGGGGATTTCACCCGGCTGTACCAGCGTAGCGCCAACACTTTCCTGGCCGAGCAGGCCTACGCCTACCTGCGCGGCGCGGAGGAACTGGCCACCATAGCCCTGCTGGTGGACTACGACCTGGATGGCGAGCAGGAAACGCCGCGGGACGACCTGGGAGAAGTCTGGGCCCAGCCTGCCACGCCCTACGCCCTGGACGAGGGGGGGTGGTTGCAGGGTTCGCTGCAGGATTTACAGGGCCGATTCAACCTCAACGCACTGACCGGTGGTGCCGAGGGCGAGCAGCGTTTCACGCCGGCCCAGGTGCAGTTCATCCGCCTGCTGCAGGCCTTGGAGGAACCCCGGGTCAGTGAGCAGGAGGCCAGGATGATCACCGCTTCTGTGGCTGACTGGCTTGACCGGGACGAAACACCCGGCCCCGACGGCGTGGAGGACGACTACTACTTTTCCCGCAACCCGGCCCATCGCACCGCTAACCGACCGATGGCCAGTGTCAGCGAGCTGCGGGCGGTGGCGTACATAACACCGGAAATCTACGCCGCGCTACGGCCCTATATCACTGTCTGGCCGCAGAGCCCTTCCACCCTGAATATTCACACTGCCCCGGCGCTGGTTCTGCGCTCAATCAATGGGGACAAGGATTTCAGCCCCCTGTCGGATTCCGACGCGGAGTCGCTGGTATCCTACCGGGAGGACTCGGGTTTCTCCGATCTCGACGATTTTTTCGCCAACCCGGTGTTTGACGGGAAGCGCGAAAACATTGAGGACATGCGAGCCCTTCTGGGCGAGAATTCCTCCAATTTTTTACTGCAGGCCGAAGTGGAAGTTGCCGACAGGAACATGCGCTTGTACAGTGTGCTGCAGCGACGGGACAGGCAGGTCGCCGTGCTGGCGAGGGCCAGCGGAAGCCTGTAGACAGTGATCGGCCGATCGGGGGAGTAAAGCGCAGTTGCAGACCAGTGCAGTCATCAGGGTGGTGCAGGGCAGGCTGGCCTGGTATCCGCCGGGCGTCGAGGAGCCCGAGTGGCTGGATACCGAGGTCGCGGCTGAGCGGCT
>JAACFI010000455.1 GCA_009937575.1 Haliea sp. | reverse complement strand
AGTCTCCGAACCCGTAATCAGCCCGTGTCGAGATTGAAAAGTGCTGCGAAAGGTCGATTCGATAGCGGGCACCCAGCAAGGCATCCAGGAAATCCCGCTGGGCGCCGAATTCGGCCACTGGCAGTCGCTCGTCCGCCGCCATTATGTCGACATCGAAAGCGTCATCCAGATCTGTATAGCGGGCCCCTGCGAAGACGTTGAAGCCCCCGGCCTCGGACCAAGGCCACCAGGCGATGGCAGCATCGACAAACCATTGCTCGGAATCCGTTTCGATTCGAAATAACTGGCCGGTATATTTATCGGATGTATCCAGGTACGTCGCATCGACAAAGGCACTCCAGTGACCTCCCTCGCGCCCGGCTTCGACCACAATTTGAAAGGATGCATCCGTCGTATCGAGCAAGTCGTCAAATGTTATTTTGTCTTCGCCGATAGGTGTGCCCTGGGCCTTCAAATCAAATTTGGTCTCAGTCGCCCAGATATAGGGAGTGACCGACCAGTTGATTTTATTACTCGCCTCGGTAGCACCAGCCGGAGTAATAGACAACATTGTAATAATGATGGAAGTGACAGAAATATTGAGAACGCGCACTACCTATCTCCTTTGCAAGGCGCCACCCAGCGCTGGCCGTCCCGCAGCATAAAAACTCAACACAGACCTGCCTGAGTCTACACATGCACCGGGTGGAATTTAACCTGCATTTCACATAACCCGTGCCATGGTTGATGCAAATCAATAAGACCATGCTAAGGCTAGCGTAGCTTTGGTTCTCTGGCCCTCTTGATTCTGAGGGTGGTGTGGGCGTCAGTTTGCATAGCGCGTTGCCAGCTAAAAAAGTAGCCATATTCCAGCAATTTACCAGAGGTGAGCCGATGCTCCAGCGATCAATTCGATTCATAACCGCAATTTTTCTCGGGATGGTATCCGCCGCTGCCTCCGGCTGGGACCACCCGGGACATATGACGAGCGCCGCGATAGCATTTATTGATATCAAGCAAGCACGACCCGATTTGATTGAAAAGCTCGGGCTGCTTTTCCTGGCCCACCCGGATCCTGCCCCCTTCTGGGTTGCTGCCGGTGAAGCCAGGGGAGAAGAAAGAACCCGACGCATGTTCCTGGAGTGCGCCCGCTGGCCTGACGATTCCAAGTTCACCAATAATGACCGGCTAAGTTGGCACACGGCGCGTTGGCCACTTCTCGCAGAAGACGCGCCGCCGGAGGCGAAGAAAGCAGTGGCAGCCCGGAATGGCAGGCCCATTGGCCAGGGCATCGAGGGCATGGCACTGAATTTCGCCATGCTAAGGAACCACGAAGCCACGCCCATGGAACTGGCCTGGAGCCTCTGTTGGGTGATGCACATCTTGGGGGATATTCACCAGCCCTGGCACGTCACGGAACTGTACTCCGCAGAATTCCCCACCGGCAACGCTGCCGCCAGCCTGAGTTACGTCGATGATCCCCTGACGGACACCACCATTCCCTTGCACATACTCTGGGACAGCAATTACCTACGCACACCGTCCCTGGAAGCCGTGGACAAGGCCGCCGCGGAGTTTCGCAAGAACAACCCCCGCTCCTCCTACCCCGAGTTGCAATCGCACCCGATCGACTCGCCCAACTTCTTCCGGCAATGGACCAAGGAGAGCCACCAGGTGGCGGTGGACTGGGCCGCCGATATCGAGTCGGTCCGCGACCTTGAAAGCAGCCAGGATGCCGACACCCTGGTCAAGAACATGGTCAACTTCATACTCAACGGCGTGTCGCCGGTCGCCGAGGCACCGGAGGTTCCCGACGAGTACTGGAAAAAACTGAAACACACCTCACAGCGGCGCCTCACCCTCGCGGGTTACCGCATCGCGGACCTGGTGATTGCCGCCGCCGATGACATAGAAGCTCAGAGAGAATTCATCGGATACTGAACTGGCACAATGACAGACGGTTAGGAGATCAGGAATGACACGCAATTTTATTAACGCCTGCTATCTCACCCTGGTGGTAGGCATATATGGCTGTAGCAGCGTCGATACAAAACAAGCCGAGGAGGTGCCGGAAATCTACCCAGGCATTCTGCAGGGCTACCTGCCCATGGACGCCCCCCTGGACAGCAAGGCATTTGTTCCCCCGGCGCCCGGACCCGACTCACCGCGGCAGACCCTGGATGATGGCGTTGTCGCTAAAATGTTGCCGCTGCGCGGAACAGCGCGCTGGGACCTGGCCATCAGGGATGCTCGTCTGGAGTTCCCTGCTGCGGCGGAGGCCTTCTCCTGCGCAATGGGGCTGCCGATCACCGAGGAGGATACTCCGGACCTGTACATGCTGATGCGTCGCACCCTGGCGGACCTGGGGCTGTCGACTTCCACGGCCAAGAAGGCCTACCAGCGTGAACGCCCCTTCATGGTCAGCGGTGAACCCATGTGCACCCCGGAAGACGAGGAGATGCTGCGCGGAGACGGTTCTTACCCTTCCGGCCACACGGCCATTGGCTGGGGCTGGGGCCTGATCCTGTCAGAACTGGCCCCCGAGCGGGCCGAGGTTCTGGTGGCACGCGGCAGGGCCTTCGGCGAGAGCCGAAACGTCTGCAATGTTCACTGGCGCAGCGACATTATCGCCGGGCGGATGGCCGGCGCGGCGGCAGTTGCCCGGCTGCACACCAACGAACCGTTCCTTGCCGCGATGGATGCCGCGCGTGAGGACATTGCCAAAGCCAGGGCGTCGGGTGCCAAACCGACGGTGGACTGCGAGGCTGAAGCGGAAGCACTGGCAATACCCCTGCAATAGGAGAGTTTTCATGAGACTTGGAACAACCGGCCCTATTGGGTTGATCACCTGGATTCTAACCTTGTTTGTGGCCGTGGGTTTTTCAACCACCGCTAAGGCAGAGAAAACCGCACCCCTGAGCCGCGAACAGGTTACCAATATCGTCGAGCGTTCCTACCAGTACGTAGCCATGTACAACGTGATCCAGAAACATGCTTTCGATCCCGTATCCGGCGCCATGTTTACTGATGGATTCAATCGACCTGTTGCTGCAACCACCCTCATGGATCATACCTATCAAGGTATTGCGCGGCCGAACAATGACACGTTTTACCAGGGGGCAGTCCTGGATTTGCGCAGCGAACCAATCATTGTTGAATACCCAGCCATAGATTCAAAGTATGTCGTTCTGGAAACATCTGGCTATTCCCACTATTGCGAAGTGCCCATGGCAAGCAGTGAGGGGGATTTCAAAAAGCC
>JAACFI010000107.1 GCA_009937575.1 Haliea sp. | reverse complement strand
GACTTCCGGAAGCACCAGGCGCACTTCGAGTAGCCACCATATCCCCAGCGGGAGCGATCTCTAAGCGACGCCAGCACTGAACCTATGGCACCACCACAGGGTGGGTTGGGCATAACGTCCCGTAGAAGGGCGTAGAATGCGCCTCCTGTGGTGCATTTACACCAATGTGCACCGCCTGTGCACCAGACTTTTTTACCTTGGTCCACCAAGTCTGCTGAAAACTCGAAAAGTACTATAAAAATAGTGGTACCGGAGGCCGGACTTGAACCGGCACGCCATCGCTGGCAACGGATTTTGAATCCGTCGTGTCTACCAATTTCACCACTCCGGCATAGAGGGCTTTAAGTGGCCACAAAACAGGCCCTTTGGAGAGCGCGCGATTATAGCAACAGGCGGTCAAACTGCAATAATTTTTCCCTTAACCCGGCTTGACTTTGCCTGTACACTTCGCGCCAGTTCAGAACACAAACCCCATGATTCAACTGAGCCCGCAGGGGCAGTTATCTGAGTACCTAAGAGGAGAAAAGAGCATGGCCATGAAACTGGTGAAAAGGACAGATGAATACAGCATCTACCAGCGCAGCGATGACCGCTACGCGGTGAAGGATGCCAACAAGAAGCCCATCAACGGCGACGAAAAAGTGCGCATCCTCGTTGCGGAGGAACTGATCAAGGCGGCCCTGCCGGCAGAGCCGGAGCCTGATGAGGCGGTAGAGGAAGAGGCAGTGGCTGAAGAGGCCTCCGCAGAGGAAGCCGAAGCGCCCGCCGCAGAGGAAGCTGCCGCAGAGGAACCTGCCGCAGAGGAACCTGCCGCAGAGGAACCTGCCGCAGAGAAACCTGCCGCAGAGGAGTCGCCTGCTGAGGAAACACCTGCAGAGGAGGCGCCTGCGGAAGAGCCCGCTGAGGAGGAAGCCCCGGCTGAACAGCCTGCAGAGGAAGCGGCCGCGGAGGAACCCGCTGACGAAGAAGACAAATAAGTTTTTTCCTGCAATTGCAGAAAGCCGGCCCCGCGCCGGCTTTTTATGGCCATGGATGGCCTGTATGCCCCGGGAGGCATGGATGCCGGGAGGGGTGATTCGATGAAACGCAGTGAATTTTTCTACCACCTACCACCGCAACTGATTGCCCAGCACCCGCTGGCAGAACGCAGTGCCAGCCGATTGTTGTACCTGGATGGGGCCAATGGCAGGGTCAGCCACCACCAGTTCGACGAGTTGCCGGATTTCCTGGGCCCGGACGATTTGTTGGTGTTCAACAACACCAGGGTGATCCCCGCGCGCCTATGGGGTCGCAAGGCGACTGGCGGGCGCCTGGAAATCCTGGTGGAGCGGGTAACCGGGGACCACACGGCACTGGCCCACGTGCGCTGCAGTAAGTCTCCCCGGCGGGGTTCGGTGATCGAGTTGTGCGCAGCCGAAGGTGAAGAACCAGGCCCCCACCGCCTGACCGTGATGGGGCGCGATGGGGCGCTGTTTTGCCTGTCCAGCGAAGGCGGGCTGCCCCTGGCTCATATTCTGCAGGACATTGGCCACATGCCCCTGCCGCCCTATATCGATCGTCCCGATGATAAGGAAGACCAGGAGCGTTACCAGACGGTGTATGCAGAGCGCGACGGTGCGGTGGCGGCACCCACCGCAGGTCTGCATTTCTCAGCAGATCTGCTCGAGGATATCAGGGGGCGCGGAATCCGGAGTGCTACCGTGACCCTGCACGTGGGGGCTGGCACCTTCCAGCCCGTGCGGGTCGACGATATCGAGGATCACGCGATGCACTCGGAATGGGTGGAAGTGGATGAGGTCGTGTGCGAGGCAATACACGAAACCGGCGAGCGTGGCGGACGCGTGATCGCGGTGGGGACCACTGCGGTGCGCTCCCTGGAGAGTGCCTGTCGCGCGACGGGTCGCCTGCAACCCTTTCACGGCGATACCGACATCTTCATCTACCCGGGTTACCGCTTTCGGGTGGTGGACGCCATGATCACCAACTTCCACCTGCCTGAATCCACCCTGCTGATGTTGGTGAGCGCCTTTGCCGGACGCGACGCTATAATGGCGGCCTATCGGCAGGCCATCGAGGCCCGCTACCGTTTTTTCAGTTACGGAGACGCCATGTTCATTACCGCCGACCCTCAGGTCCTGCACCCGGTATGAGCGAAGATTGCCACATGCAGTTTGAACGCCTCAGTGGAGACGGCCAAGCCCGTCGCGGTCGTCTGGGCTTTCCCCGGGGTACGGTGGAAACTCCGGCCTTCATGCCGGTGGGTACCTACGGTACGGTCAAGGGAATGCTGCCCCGGGATATCCGCGCTACCGGAGCCGAGATTATCCTCGGCAACACGTTCCACCTTTGGCTGCGCCCGGGTACCGGGATAATAGAGCAGCACGGCGACTTGCATGATTTCATGGGCTGGGATGGCCCCATCCTCACGGACTCCGGTGGTTTCCAGGTGTTCAGCCTCGGGGACATGCGCAAGATCGCGGAGGAAGGGGTGAAGTTCCAGTCGCCGGTGGACGGCTCCCGGGTTTTCCTTGACCCCGAAACCTCGATGGCTATCCAGCGCAGCCTGGGTGCCGATATCGTGATGATTTTCGATGAGTGCACACCCTATCCCGCGACAGAGGCGGAGGCGCGGGCGTCCATGGAACTGTCCCTGCGTTGGGCACAGCGCAGCAAGACGGCCCACAGCGATAACCCCGCCGCCCTGTTCGGGATCATCCAGGGGGGAATGTTTGCGGACCTGCGGCGGGCATCACTGGAGGGCCTGCGGGAAATCGGCTTTGACGGCTACGCTATAGGCGGTCTCTCGGTGGGTGAACCCAAGGACGAAATGATGGCTGTCCTCGAAGGTTTGCAGCCGCTGCTACCGGAGGACAGGCCGCGCTACCTGATGGGAGTCGGGACCCCGGCGGACCTGCTGGAGGGCGTGCGCCGCGGCATCGATATGTTCGATTGCGTGATGCCGACCCGCAACGCCCGCAACGGTAATATTTTCACCTCCCGCGGTGTGCTCAAGCTGCGCAATTCACGCCACAAGACCAGTACGCTGCCCCTGGATGAAGACTGCCATTGTTATACCTGTGAAAATTTCAGCCGGGCCTACCTGCATCACCTGGACAAGTGCAACGAGATTCTCGGCTCCCAACTGAATACCTTCCATAACCTCCACTATTACCAGCAACATATGGCAGGGATTCGCCGGGCTATCGAACAGCAGCGCCTGGATGAATTTGCAGCTGCCTTCTATCAGCAGCAGGCGGAGGGTGTGTAGGTGTACAAGCTGTGTTTTTACGTTCCCGAATCACACCTGGAGCAGGTAAAGGTGGCGGCTTTTAAAGCCGGTGCCGGTCGTATAGGCGATTACGACAGTTGTTGCTGGCAGGTGTCCGGGCAGGGCCAGTTCCGGCCTCTGGCTGGCAGCGCCCCGTATATAGGCCAGCAGGGAAAGGTAGAGCGAGTGGCCGAGTACCGGGTGGAAATGGTCTGTGCGCGCGAGTGCGTGAAGGCGGCGGTGCTGGCCATGCTGGATGCGCACCCCTACGAGGAGCCCGCATGGGACCTGGTGGAACTGGTCACGGAGCTGCCGGATTGATGCCTGCTGCGGATGCTGTTTTTCAACGCCTGTCGTCAGGCCTGTCCCTGGAGCGTGCCGCCTGGGCGGGCGAGGTGAGCAGTGCCGACTGGCCCCAGGCAGCGGTGCTGGTGGCCCTGACGGATATGCCCGAGCCCGAAGTGCTGCTCGGTCGACGGGCCATGCACCTGCCTATGCACCCGGGAGAGGTTGCTTTCCCCGGTGGGAAACGGGAGGCGGAAGATGCAAGCCCCTGGGATACAGCATTGCGTGAAGCACAGGAGGAGGTCGGCCTGTCAGCGGAAGGGGTGCAGGCACTCGGAGAGTTACCGCCCCTTATTACCCGCACCGGCTTCGAGGTGCATCCCTGTATTTCCCGCGTGCCCGACGTCCTGGAACTGGTGGTCGACCCGGGCGAATTCGACAGCCTGTTCCGGCTGCCACTGGCGATCTTCGCCGAACGTGACCTGTTTCGGCTGGAGTCCATGTCCGATGGAGAGCGCAGCCGCATGGTGCCTCACTACCAGGTGGGGGATGACAATATCTGGGGCGTCACCGCGGCTGTACTGGCACTGCTGGCCAATGTGGCCTACGATGCGGGCCTTGATCTGCAACGAGACTGGAAACTGAAACCATGAAATATAGCCTGGGTGACCTGCAAGTCAGATTATTGGGCAACGGCCACTACATCGCGCCCAACGCGGCGGTGATCGGTAACGTCACCCTGCACGAAAACAGCAGTGTATGGTTTTCCTGTGTACTGCGCGGTGATGCCGACAGCATAGAGATCGGCGCCGGCAGCAATATCCAGGACGGCACCGTGATCCACGCGGACCCCGGGTTTCCCACGGTAGTGGGAGAGAACGTCACCGTCGGCCACAATGCCATGCTGCACGGTTGCACTATAGGCGATGGTTCACTGGTGGGCATCAATGCCGTGGTGCTCAACGGCGCGAAGGTGGGCAAGGGCTGTCTGATAGGGGCCAACGCCCTGGTCACGGAGGGCATGGAGATTCCGGACGGTTCGCTGGTGCTGGGGTCGCCCGCCAAGATCCGTTCCCATTTGACGGCGGAGCAACAACTGGGGCTCATGCACAACGCAGACCACTACATCGGCAACGCCGCGCGCTTCGCCAGCGACCTGGAAACCCAGGAATGAATGACGCGGAACCCCAGTCCCCCTGCATATCCGTCTGCCTGCTGGACGAGGGGGATATCTGCGTGGGCTGCTGCCGCTCGGCAGATGAAATCACCGACTGGTTCATGGCGAACGCTGAGGGTAAGAGGGAAATACTGAAACGGGCGCGGGAACGCAGGGAGGCCGCCAGCGCAATTCGCCTGGATTAAGCCCCCGCGGCCAACTGTACCCGGGCGGCCTGCACCACGTTGCCCTGCAGCTCCAGGATTTCCACCCGGTATTTGCCGATAGCCAGTCCGGCGTTGGCGTCAGGAAAAGACTCCAGGTTCTCCAGGATCAGTCCCGACAGGGTCTTGGGCCCGTCAGTGGGCAGTGCCCACTCCAGTGATTTGTTGATCTCGCGAATATTCGCGGTGCCGTCGATGATGAAACTGCCGTCACGCTGGGGGTGGATATCCTCCTCCGCATCCGCCAGGCTGGAAGTGAACTCTCCTACAATTTCTTCCAGGATATCCTCCAGCGCCACCAGTCCCAACACGTCGCCGTATTCGTCCACCACCACTGCCAGACGCCTTTTTTTCTGCTGGAAATTGAGCAACTGGGTATGCAGCGGCGTGCTCTCGGGAATGAAGTAGGGTTTTTCCATCTCCCTCTCCAGGGCATCCCGGTCCAGCCCCTGGCTGTCGATGACACGGCTGATACTGCGCATGTGCAGGACGCCGACAATATTATTGATGTCCTCGCGCCACACCGGCAGGCGGGTGTGTGAACTGGTCTGGATGCTGCGCAGCACGTCATCGTCGTTGTCGTCCAGGTCGACGCCGTATACCTCGTTGCGCGGTACCATGATGTCATCCACGGTGACCTCTTCGAGGTCGAGAATGTTCAGCAGCATGCCCCTGTGCCGGGAGGGGATCAGCTGCCCCGCATCGGTGACGATGGTGCGCAGTTCATCCGAGGACAGGTTCTCGTCGCTGCCCCGGGATGGGTCGAAACCCAGTAGTCGTAACAGGCCGTTGGTCACACCGTTGACCATGATCACCACCGGCAGCATCAGCTTCATCAGCGGTACCAGTACCAGGCTGGCGGGAAACGCTATTTTTTCAGGGTAAAGGGCGGCGATGGTTTTCGGGGTGATCTCCGCGAAGATCAGGATCACCAGCGTCAGCGCCAGTGTGGCGATGAAAATCCCGGCGTCGCCCCACAGGCGTATGGCGATGACGGTGGCAATGGCTGAGGCGAAAATGTTCACCAGGTTGTTGCCGATCAGGATCAGGCCGATCAACCGATCCGGCCGATCCAGCAGCTTACCGGCACGCCTGGCGCCGCTGTGCTTGTTTTTCTGCAGGTGTTTCAACCGGTAGCGGTTGAGAGACATCATGCCTGTCTCGGAACTCGAGAAGAAACCGGAGAGGAAGATAAGTGCTGCCAGAACCGAGAAAAGTAGACCCAGCGGTGCTTCGTTCAACTGAGTTGTGAACCCCTTACATGACAGGAACGCTTATCTTGAAGAAAAAGGGCTGGTGGGGCAAGCCCCAATAGCTCGCTCACGGTCGCTGCAGAACCAGCTCCAGTACCAGCTTGGAGCCAAAAAAGGCCAGCATCAGCAGGAAGAAACCGGCCAGCGTGAAACGCACCGCGGTCTGGCTGCGCCAGCCGAGCTGGTAGTGCCCCCAAAGCAATACCGAGAACAGCACCCAGGCGATAATCGTCAATACGGTTTTGTGCACCAGGCTCTGTGCAAAAATATCGTCGATGAATACGAAGCCGGAGAGAATGGCGATGGTCAGCAGGCTCACGCCGATCCACACCAGCTCGAACAGCATGCTTTCCATCAATTGCAGGGGCGGCAGGATCTGCACGATGCCCCGGGTGTGGCGGTGCTTCAGCTGGTGGTCCTGCAGTGCCAGCAGGGCGGATTGCACTGCGGCCAGGGTCAGGACCGCATAGGCGAGTATTGAACTGCTGATGTGCAGCAGCATGCCGCCCCCCAGGTCGCTGGCCAGCGGGGTGGTGTCCGGAGCAAAGGTGGAGACCAGTACCGCCAGGGCCGACAGTGGAAACAGCACCAGCAGCAGGTTCTGCAGGGGACGGCGTGCCAGGGAGGAGATGCAGGCGACATTGATCACCAGGAATATCAGCGCCGATACCTTGTAGAAACCCAGGTTTACGCCTTCCCCGGCGAACACACTGTCCCAGGCCACGACCGCGTGGCACAGCAGGGCAACCAGGCCCAGCGCGACCACACTGCGGTCGATCTGCTGGCGCTGTTGCGAGATATGCAGCAGTTGCAGGCCCGCCGCAGCCAGGTAGAGCAGGGCGGCGACAGGGGCAATGAATGTGGTAGACATGGGTTTGGGGGTTGGGCCCGGGTAACGTATACTTCGCCCCTTTGTACCGGCTTGTCCGGCCAGAATCAATAGCGATGCAGATGCATCGCCGATACAGTCACGAGAGATAGACATGTTCCAGAGTTTGAGTGATCGACTGTCCCATAGCCTTCGCAGTATTTCCGGCAAGGCCCGGCTGACCGAGGAAAATATCCAGGACACCCTGCGGGAGGTGCGCATGGCCCTGCTTGAGGCCGACGTGGCCTTGTCGGTGGTCAAGGAATTTGTGGAGTCGGTCAAGCAGCGCGCCCTCGGCCAGGAAGTGATGAAGAGCCTCAGCCCTGGCCAGGCCTTCCTGAAAATTGTGCAGGCAGAGCTGGAAGCGGTGATGGGCAGCGCCAACGAGGGTCTGAACCTGGCTACCCAACCGCCGGCGGTGATCATGATGGCGGGTCTACAGGGGGCGGGTAAAACCACCTCAGTGGCCAAGCTGGCGAAACTACTCCAGGAGCGGGACAAGAAAAAGGTCACCGTGGTCAGCGCTGACGTCTACCGCCCGGCTGCGATCAAGCAGCTGGAGACGCTGGCCGCGGAAGTGGGTGCCGATTTTTTCCCCAGCAATCCGGACCAGAAGCCGGTGGATATAGTCAGGTCCGCGGTGGACCACGCCAGGATAAAGTTCAGCGATGTGTTGATCGTCGATACCGCGGGCCGGCTGGCAGTGGACCAGGAGATGATGACCGAAATTGCGGAGTTACACGCGGCGGTTAAGCCGGTGGAGACCCTGTTTGTGGTGGATGCCATGACCGGCCAGGATGCGGCCAATACGGCCAAGGCCTTCGGTGAAACCCTGCCCCTGACCGGTGTCATCCTGACCAAGGTGGACGCCGATACCCGCGGTGGTGCCGCCCTGTCGGTCCGCTCGGTCACCGGCAAGCCGATCAAGTTCCTCGGCGTGGGAGAGAAGACCGCCGCCCTGGATCCCTTTCACCCGGACCGCCTGGCCTCGCGCATCCTTGGTATGGGGGACGTGCTGTCCCTGATCGAGGAGGCGGAGCAGAAGGTCGACAAGAAGAAGGCCGAGCGCCTGGCTCGCAAGGTCAAGAAAGGCCAGCGCTTCGACCTGGAAGACTTCCGCGACCAGCTGCAGCAGATGAACAACATGGGCGGTATCACCGGCATGCTGGACAAGCTGCCGGGCATGGGCAACATGGCCCAGATGGCCCAGCAGAACCTGGATATGAAAATGTTCGCCCGCATGGAAGCGATGATCAACTCCATGACCCCCGACGAGCGCCGCCGGCCGGAACTGATCCAGGGCTCCCGCAAGCGTCGCATCACCCAGGGTTCCGGCACCCAGGTGCAGGACCTGAATCGCCTGTTGAAGCAGCACAAGCAGATGCAGAAGATGATGAAGAAGATGAAGGGCGGCGGCATGGAGAAGATGATGCGCGGCCTTGGCGGTATGGGTGGTCCCGGCGGTCCGGCCGGCATGGGCGGCCCGGGCGGCCTCCCGTTCCGCTAGGGTGCGCCCTGCGCACCGTGAAACCCGCTGGGCCCCAACATACCTAAGGTGCGGAATTTACTAAAAAAATTCCCGCGCCGGGGTTTAAAACCCGGCCCATATTCCGTATGATACGCCACCTTTCCGGCCCCTGTGCCGGTTTTTGTCGTGGATTAGGTTGCGAGATCGCAGCAAATCCCAGCTAATTTTTAGGAATTAACAGAAAATGGTAACAATTCGTCTTGCACGTGGCGGTTCCAAGAAGCGCCCGTTTTACCACCTGACTGTCACCGACAGCCGCAATGCGCGCAACGGCCGTTTCATCGAGCGCGTGGGTTTTTTCAATCCCATTGCCCGCGGCCAGGAAGAGCGCCTGCGGGTGGACACCGATCGCATCGAGTACTGGCAGGGCCAGGGTGCGCAGCTGTCCGAGCGCGTGGCCAAGCTGGTGAAGGAAGCAGCCGTCGCGGCCTGAACACGGCACGGCGTTAACGGGTTTGATGGGTGAGCCCGAAACCGGCCTGCTGACAGTCGGCAAGATCACCGGCTGTTATGGCATCAAGGGCTGGGTAAAAATTCACTCCTTTACCGAACCCGGGGAGAATTTCCTGACGTTCGGCCAGTGGATGATTCGCCGTCGCGGGGTCCTCGAGCCTATCGAGTTCGACGACGGCAAGCGCCACGGCAAGGGCCTCGTGGCCCATATTGCGGGGGTGGATGATCGCACCCTGGCAGAGGCCTACACGGGCCTGGAGGTGGTCGCGAGGGCAGACAGCCTGCCACCACTGGACGAGGGCGATTACTACTGGCACCAGTTGCAGGGTCTGCAGGTTTGGTGCCGGGAAGGTGACGGCAGGGTGTTGCTGGGAACGGTGGACTACCTGATCGAGACCGGCGCCAACGACGTCCTGGTGGTAAAGGCCTCTGCAGAGAGCATCGACGACAGGGAGCGCCTGATTCCCTACCTGCCCGGTGACGTGGTCACCCGGGTGGACCTGGAACAGGCCGAAATAGAGGTGGACTGGTTTCCCGACGAGTAGGGGGCCTGGCGGAGACAGCACGGCATGCAGATCGCACTGGTGAGCCTGTTTCCGGAAATGTTCGCGGCGGTGTCGGCATTCGGTATCACCGGGCGGGCAGTGAGCGAGGGTGCGGTGACGCTGAGCTACAGCAACCCGCGGGATTACACCGAAGATCGTCACCGTACGGTCGATGACAGGCCCTACGGCGGCGGCCCGGGCATGTTGATGAAAATAGACCCCCTGCGGCAGGCCATCGCCGCAGCGAGGGAGCAGGTGGGAGAGAGTGCGAAGGTCATCTATCTCTCACCACAGGGACAACGTTTCGACCACGGCAGGGCCGTGGCTATGGCCAAAGAGCAAGCGTTGATCCTGGTGGCCGGTCGCTATGAGGGTGTGGATGAGCGCCTGATAGAGGCCGAGGTGGACGAGGAACTGTCCATCGGTGACTACGTTTTAAGCGGCGGTGAACTGGCCGCCATGGTGGTCATCGACGCGGTGACGCGCCAACTGCCCGGTGTACTGGGGCACGAGCTGTCGGCACAGGAGGACTCCCACGTCGACGGCCTGCTGGACTGCCCGCACTACACCCGGCCAGAGGATTACCGGGGTAAGCGGGTACCGGAAGTTTTACTCAGCGGCAATCACGAGGAGATTCGCCGCTGGCGCCTGAAGCAGGCACTGGGCAGGACTTATGAGCGCCGCCCGGACTTGTTGCAGGGCAGGGCGATGACGCCTGAGGAAGAGGAATTGTTGGCGGAGTATCTCCGTGAACGCGATGTATCAACTGACAACTAGCTGTGAAGCTACGATAAACATGAACAGGAGCACACCATGAGCACCAACAAGATCATTTCCCAGATTGAAGCTGAGCAAATGGAAAAGGAACTGCCTGAGTTCGGCCCGGGTGACACCGTGGTTGTCCAGGTGAAGGTAAAGGAAGGTAACCGCGAGCGTCTGCAGGCGTTTGAAGGCGTGGTGATTGCCAAGCGCAACCGCGCGCTGAACTCTGCTTTTACGGTTCGCAAGATCTCTCACGGTGTGGGTGTTGAGCGTACTTTCCAGACTTACAGCCCGCTGGTAGACAGCATCGAGGTCAAGCGCCGCGGTGACGTACGCCAGGCAAAGCTCTACTACCTCCGTGAGCTCAGCGGCAAGGCTGCCCGCATCAAGGAAAAGCTGTCCAACTAAGAGCTTTTCCAAAGATTTTCTGAAGCGGCCCCTGGGGCCGCTTTTTTGTTGGTGCTCAGTCGGTTTCTTTCAGTTCGATTAGCACCTGTTTGGGTCGGCAGCGTTGCGAACTATGCGTTCAGGACACGCTACAAGCACATCCATGTGGGCTCGGCGGCGGCCGTCCATGGCCGCCGACGGTCCTGAACGCACAGTCCGCAACGCTACCGCCCCGCCTCTATCGCAGTGATAACCGGGCATGATAAAACAGGTGATGGTGGGGAGAGGTGAGGGATTGGATAGTCACATCTGTGGGCGTCCGAGGCCATGGACGGCCGAGGCCGAGCTGCCATGGATGGCGCTTTTGCGGTCCACAGATGTGGCTATCCAATCCCTCGCCGACAAAGCTCGATTCAATCAACCGCAGGAAGTCGCTATTCGTGATAACGTAGTTCCATGGGAGAAGTACAAGAAGTTCTAGTTCACCCCGAAATCGAGCGATATATCGACGCCATGTGGATGGAGAAGGGGTTGAGTGACAATACCCTGTCGTCCTACCGGCGGGATCTCAGGCAGTTCAATGACTGGCTTGGGAAGAATAAACGCAGTTCTGTGGTACAGGCAGACCGTGGCGAATTGCAGGCCTACCTCGGGGCAAGGCTGGAGCAGGGGCAGTCCCAGCGTTCTACCGCGCGATTCATGTCCTGCGTCAGGGGGTTCTACCATTACCTGCTGCGGGAGGGGCGGATTACCGTGGACCCCACCCTGGATATCGACAGCCCGAAACTGGGGCGGCCGCTGCCGAAGTCATTGTCCGAGCAAGACGTGGAGCGACTGCTGCAGGCGCCAGACCTGGAGGTGGCGCTGGAATTTCGCGATCGCACCATGCTCGAGTTGCTGTACGCCTGCGGGCTGCGGGTGTCCGAGCTCACCGGTCTGCAGCTGGTGCAGGTGAGCCTGAACCAGGGGGTGGTGCGGGTGTTTGGCAAGGGCAGCAAGGAGCGGTTGGTGCCCATGGGGGAGGAGGCTCTGGACTGGTTGCAGCGATACCTGGCGGGTCCGCGGGGGGAATTGCTCAAGGGTATTCCCTCAGATGTGGTGTTTCCGAGTCGGCGCGGCAGCCAAATGACTCGCCAGGCCTTCTGGTATCGTATTAAAATCTACGCCCAGCGGGCCGGTATCAAAAAAGACCTGTCGCCCCATACCTTGCGCCACGCTTTTGCTACCCATCTGCTTAATCACGGTGCTGATCTGCGGGTCGTGCAGATGTTACTGGGACACAGTGATCTCACCACGACGCAGATCTATACCCACGTGGCCAGGCAACGCATGCAGGAGTTGCATGCGGAACACCATCCACGGGGTTGAGGAACTAATGGGGTGTGCTTCGTTCCAATGCACGTCCCGATGAATAATTCGGCGGTTACGGGCCGCCATGGCTGAGGAGAAAATATGATTTTTCGAGTAATGCAATCGGCGCTGGCCGCCACCCTGGTCCTGGTGGCCTCACTGGCGGTGGCGGGGGAGCCGGTTGACAAGGCGCTGGCTGAGAAGCTGAGCAAGAAGCTGGCGCTGCCGGCGATGGGTCTGGTCGTGGAAAGCGTGGCCCCCAGTCAAATACCCGGCCTTTACGAAGTGCAGTACGCCAATGGCGGGCCGTTGGTGTATGCCACGGCCGAGGGGGATTATTTTGTGCTGGGCGACCTCTACTCGGTCGGCCCCGACGGTTTCGTCAACCTGGCGGAACAGCGCCGGGACGGTCAGCGTAAGGAGATGCTTGATGGGATTGCTGAGAAAGATATGATCGTGTTCTCCCCCGAGGGGGAAGCCCGGGCGCATATCACAGTATTTACCGACGTTACCTGTTTTTACTGCCAGAAGCTGCACAGGGAAGTGCCTGAGCTGAACAAGCGCGGCGTGGAAGTTCGCTACCTGGCCTACCCCCGGGCGGGAACCGATTCGGACGG
>JAACFI010000454.1 GCA_009937575.1 Haliea sp. | reverse complement strand
TCTGGAATAGGCATCCACCAGTTTGGAGTCAACCTCCAGCGCATTGCGATAGCTCTGTATTGCCGGTCCGATTTTACCCTGACTCTTCAGTGCATCACCCAGGCGCAGGTGGGCATTGGCGTACATGGGCCGCAGATCAATCGAGGTCTGGTAATTTTCCGCTGCCGCTTCGAAATCTTCCAGTTCCATGAGCGAATTGCCCATATTGAAAAAGGCATCGGCATCCTTGCCATTCAGCTGGATGACTTTTTTATAACAATCAATGGCTTCCCGGTAGTTTCCGAGCGCGTGCAGGGATGAGCCGAGATTATTGAGTGCATCGACATATTCCGGTTCCAGCGCCAGTGCCTGCCGGTAGCTGTTCACCGCCCCCTGGTGGTCTTCGCGTTGCGCCAGAATCACGCCCATCACGTTGTGCGGCATCGGTTGTTCTGGATAAGCCTCGCACAGTCGTTTGGCCTGCAACAGGGCCGGCCCCGGTTGATTGCTCTCATAGAGCCGGACCAGCTTGTTAATCTCCGCGGGCAGGGAAATCCTGTCTCCTGCTCCGCCGATGGCCCGTTGCGCCAGCTTGAGTTCTTTTTTGGCTTTCTTGTGCTGTGGGAATTTCGCCAGAAATTGCTGGTAGAGTCGTACGGCAGCGGCTGGGTTCTTGGCTTTTACCAGGCGCCTGGCCGTCTCCAGCACTTCGTCCGGGGTCAGTGGTTCCTGATTCATAGCTTGCCTGATAAGTCTCGATGGAGGGGTGTTTATCCGGGTGTGGTCACTGCATTACCGGGTGCCGTAGACCACCATGGTTTTTCCTGCCACCGATACCAGGCCGTCTTCTTCCAGCGCCTTCAGCACCCTGCCGGCCATCTCCCGTGAACAGCCGACAATTTTGCCGAGTTCCTGGCGGGTTACCTTGATCTGCATGCCGTCGGGGTGCGTCATGGCATCCGGTTCTTTGCACAGGTCCAGCAAGGTGTGTGCGATGCGCCCGGAGACGTCGACAAATGCCAGGTCACTAAGCTTGCGGGTCGTCTGCCGCAAGCGCTTACCCAGTTGCCGCGATATGGCATACAGTACCTCGGGATACTGGGGATGGATCTGGTGGAATTTCTCGTAGGAAATCTCGGCCACTTCGCAGTCCGTTTTCGCCACCACCATGGCGCTGCGTACCGGCGGTTCCTCGTCGAACAGGCCCATTTCACCGACGAAATCTCCCGGGTTCAGATAGCTTACTACCAGCATGTGTTCTGGTTCGGCTTCGTCTTCGATCATTACCGAGACCGAGCCCTCGAGGATCAGGTAAAGTGAGTCGCTGACCTCACCCTGCTTTAGCACGGTGCTCTTGGCCTTGTATGCCTTGCGCTGGCAATGGCGCAGGAAGCTTTCCACATTGGGAATGACGTTTAATACCTGTGGTTTGATCACTGTTCGGAGTCCCCTGTAAATCAGTGCACTAACCCCCGATTCTAACTGAGGTGACTGTTAAGTAAAACGTAACTTGTTGTGTTATTCTTGCGCGCCTTTTTTCAGGAAGGCTGGTTGATGAAAGCAACAGTAAAGTGGACCGATGGCGCCATGTTCGTCGGTGAATCCGGCAGCGGGCATACGGTGGTGATGGATGGCCCCGAGGATCTGGGCGGCCGCAACCTGGGTCCGAGGCCCATGGAGATGCTGCTGATGGGCACAGGCGGCTGCTCGGTCTACGACGTGATGAGCATGCTGAAAAAATCCCGCCAGAAGGTGGTGGATTGCCGGGTGGAAATGGACGCCGAGCGCGCGGACGCGATACCGGCGGTGTTCACCCGTATCAATATGCACTTTGTGGTTATCGGGGTTGGCCTGAAAGAGAATCACGTCAAGCGCGCGGTGGAGCTGTCCGCTGAAAAGTACTGTTCCGCCTCCATCATGCTGGGCGCTGCCGGGGTGGAGATGAGCCACAGTTATGAGATTGTGGAGTTTGATCCGGGGTTATAGGATTTCATAGCTCGGAGTTCGATGGTGCGCAGTGCGCAGGGCCTGCCCCGCTTTATCGGGTACCCTACCTTAAATCGGAGAACCCGTAGGGTGCGCACTGCGCACCATATATATCGGACTCGGTAAAAACCCGGATCAAATGCGATAACTGGTCCGCGTCATCACCTGCGACACCGTGGTCATGGCATCTTTCACCGGCTTGGGAAAATCGGTGCCCCCTGCCGCCAGGGCGTTTTCACCGTGGCGCTGCTCATCCTCCAGCATCTGCTGCAAAATCAGCTGTGACTTGCGGTCTTCCCCGGGCAATTGCTTGAGGTGATCCTTGAGGTGATTGCACACCCGTTCTTCGGTGGCGGCGACAAAACCCAGGCTGACCTCATCGCCGATGGCGCCGGCGATGGCGCCCAGGGCGAATGACATGCCGTACCAGGCCGGGTTCAGGTAGCTGGTGTGGCTGCCCAGTTCCCGCAGGCGCTCCTCGCACCATACCAGGTGGTCGATCTCTTCTTCAGCCGCCTGCTGCATTTCCTCGCGCACGGTGGGAAGTCTGGCAGTCAGGGCCTGGCCCTGGTACAGGGCCTGGGCGCAGACCTCGCCGGTGTGGTTGACCCGCATCAGGCCCGCCACGTGGGTGCGTTCACGCTCGGAAAGTTCTGTGTCCCGGTGCCCCTCGGCGGGAGAGCTACGTCCGGCCTGGTTGCCCCGGTTGGTGATAGTGCGCATCACCGAGTCCACCTCGGTGATCACCCTGTCGATGAGTGACAGGCGTCTTTGACCCATGGTGCTGACTCCGCTGGTTGCTCAGCTGTCCTCACTATAGCGTGCAATAGCGCGCCAGCCAATATCACGGCGCAGGGTCATGCCCTCCCAGCTGATCTTGTCTGCCGCCCGGTAGCAGGCCTGCTGTGCGCTGGCGATATTGTCCCCCAGGGCGGTGACGCAGAGTACGCGACCGCCACTGGTGACCACCTGGTCGCCGTCCACCTTGGTACCGGCGTGGAATACCTTGATATCGTCCGGCTGGGTTGCATCCAGGCCGGCTATAGGGAAGCCCTTGCCGTAGCTGCCGGGATAGCCGCCGGCTGCCAGCACCACGCCGATGGCGCAGCGCTTATCCCAGTCCGCCCGGGCCGAATCCAGCGTGCCGTCCAAGGCAAGCTCGCACAGTTCCACCAGGTCTGACTGCAGGCGAACCATGATGGGCTGGGTCTCCGGGTCGCCAAAACGGCAGTTGTACTCGATCACTTTCGGCTGGCCGTCGGCGGTGATCATCAGGCC
>JAACFI010000106.1 GCA_009937575.1 Haliea sp. | reverse complement strand
CGTCGCGGGTACTCCAGCGCGGGGTGGGAATTTCCAGGACCCTTACGTAATAGAAAGCGTGTCGGGAAGGATCGAAGTCGGCATCGCTCCAGGTGCCGGACAACTGGCTCTCGCCGATTGTGTTGCCGTAGGTTCCTTTCTTTCTTCTGCAGAAAATGACCAGCCCCCGAAAATCGCAGTTTTATCATCGGGCCACTGGTGCCGAAGGTCTCCCTTGCGCCATCCTGGTATTTTGAAGATGGCGGCTACGAGGAACATCTTGTTGCTGAATCGGCGGGTTATGATACTGCCTCCTCAGGCCCTGCGCGGCCCTGCCTCAACGCTGCGAAACGGCTCTGTCAGGAGTTTCCACGGAATCAGGCGACTGGAGCGGGCCGCGTATGCATCCCACTCGGGATAGCGGGAGATGGAAGCGTCCTTCACGTGCATGCGCGAGTAGAAGAACACCGTCGCATAGGCCACTACCAGGTAGCCAAGCCAGTGGTTCGCCAGTATGGCGTAAGAGCCGTAGATCATGATCTCACCCAGGTAGACCCAGGCGGCAGTGCTGAAATTTTCGAAGTGCACCATTTGTCAGTGGCAGGTAAAGCCGCCGTCGATCACCAGTTCCGAACCGGTCATGTACTTCGACTCCTCCGAGGCGAGGAACAGGCAGCCGTTGGCGATATCCAGGGGCTCGCCCATGGTCTTAAGCGGAATTTCCCGATCCAGGCGCTCGTTCATCTCCAACTGGACTTCTTCCGGCATGGCAGCGATGCCGTCCTCGACCAGGGCGGTCAGAATAAAGCCGGGATGGACCGAGTTGATGCGAATGGGGTAGCCCTCCTTGGCACAGTGCAGGGCGGCGGACTTGGTAAAGATGCGCACGCCGCCCTTGCTGTAGTTATAGGCTGCCACATTGGGTTCGCCTACCATGCCCTCTATGGAGGAAATATTGATAATGGAACCACCGCATTCTTTCATGGCCTTGATAGCGGCACGGGTGCCGAGGAATACACTCTCGCCGTTGACCGCCTGGGTGGTGCGCCAGTCGGCCACGGTGGCGCCTTCGACATTGTCCGGCAGTACGATACCGGCATTGTTGACCAGCACGTGAAGCGCGCCGTGAGCCGCAACAATGTCCTGCACCAGGGTGTCCCACAGCGCCTCATCGGTAACATCCTGCTGTCGGGACTCGGCCCGCCCACCGGTGGCATTGATATGCTCAGCCGTTTTCTCCGCGGTGTCGGCATTGATATCGGTAACGATGACTACCGCCCCTTCCTCGGCAAAGCGCCTGGCGGTCGCCCCGCCGATGCCGGCGCCGGCGCCGGTGACCAGGGCCACCTTGTTCTCAAGTCTTCCACTCATGGTATATCCTCTCAAAGCAGTTCGGGGTTGATCAGCAGGCTGCCTCCCTTGAGCGCCAGCACCTCGTTGCAGCCATCGGCAATCAGCATAGCACGCGCGTCGCGCAGCAGCTTTTCCATCGGGTACTCTTTGGTCATGCCGTTGCCGCCGAAAATCTGCAACGCCTCGCTGGCTACCTCGAAAGCCGTCTGGGTGGCGGTTACCTTGGCGGAGATGGAACCCTGCAGGGCCGCCTCGGTTGCGGTGGCATTGTAGGTCGCTACCCGGCGCACCAGGGCGCGGGCCGCTTCCACCTTGCGGAACATGTGGAATATGCGGTATCGGACGTTCTGGTGTCTGATGATGGCCTGCCCACCCTGTTTGCGCTCGTGGGCGTAGGCGTGGGCGTGCTCGTAGGCGGCCCGGGCCATGCCCACCGCCATATTGGCCACGTGCACGTTGGCCTCTGCCAGGGTCTCGCGCACGAAATCGACGTAGATGTCCGGTCCCGCCAGCAGGTGGGAGATGGGGACTTCCACGTTGTCGAAATAGATCTCACCCTGGTTGAGGGCGCGCAGGCCCATTTTTTCCAGGGCCTTGCCCTTGGTCACGCCCGGCAGGTCCAGGGGCACGATGAGGGAGACACCGGGTTTGGCCACGCCGTCTTCCTCGATAAAGCAGTACAGAGCGCAGACCTCCGCCACCGTACCGCCGGAAACCCAGGCGGATTTCTGGCCATTGACGATGATCTTGTCGCCCTCGATCCGGGCCACACAGTTGGGGCGGCCGTAATTGCCGTCCGCAGCGGCCACGTCACCACCCGGGTCCAGCGTGTCGCTGCCGTGATCCGGTTCGGTGATGCCCCAGCAGCCCAGTTTGCCGTCGCAGTAGTCGACCATCTCCATGTTCCCGGCCAGGGCCGCGTACAGCCCGGGAAACTGGCTGACCAGTACCATGCCGCCCAGGCCCGCGTCACCCCAGGACAGCTCTTCCGCGGCGATCAGCATGATTCGTGCTCGCTCCAATGGCTCGAGTTCCATCAGGGCCTTGACGCTGAGGCCCAGGCCGGCGCCCTGTTCAAGGGCTGCCCACAGGGGAGAGTCGGGTCCGACACTGTCTTCCGCGGACATTTCGTCCATCTCTGTTCCCGCCGGACGCAGGACGTCCTCGGCAAATCGATGGGCCATATCCTGTACGGTCTGTTCCATCTCGGACAGGGGTTCTTCCAGGCCGCTGAGCGGCAGATCGATGTAGTTACTCATGGCTTTGATCTCCTGATTATCTCTATAAAATTCATCACTCAATGTAGGGTCGGTTTCAGCCGGCCCTGCGGCGCTAAATCAATGGCCGGTGAGGTAACGCACCAGCGAGCGGCGTCCGGACTCTGGCAGGAATTTATCCACCCAGCCCCACAGTCGGGCCGAAGTGCCGAGCAGGTAGCCGATGCGTTTGCCCTCGACTGCCATCTCGATGGCCTCGGCGACGTGATCCGGCTCCATGTCCATGGCCATTTTCTCGGTCAACTGCGGCTCCAGTTGATGACCCATGGCGGTGTTGACTACCGGCGGTTTGACCGATGTGACGCGGATATCGTGGGGCGCCCACTCGATGTGCAACGCCTCGGTGAGGCCGTTCACGTAGAACTTTGAGGCGCTGTAGACTGCCAGTAGTGGAAGTCCGTGCACACTGGAAACGCTACACAGATTCACCAGGGTCGAACCGCTGGTCTGCTTGAGTAGCGGGAAGGCTGCCTGGGCAACGTGAGTCAGTCCGCGGATATTGACGTCTACGATCAGGTCGTGGGCCGAGGGATCGATCTCTTCGAATTTCCCCGAACTCAGGACGCCGGCGTTATTCACCACAACGTCCAGTCGTCCAGCGGTATGGTCCGCGAAGTGCTTGAGCGCTTCCTCGATCGAACCGCGCTGGGTGACGTCACAGTACTGGCCACAGGCGTTGGGAAATTCTCCTGCCGACAGCAGTTGGTCGAGTCCCTCGCTGTTGATGTCGTAGAGCCCGACGAACCAGCCCTGTGCAGCGAAACGTTTTGCCGTGGCCAGGCCGATACCGTGGGCCGCGCCGGTGATAAATATTGTCTTCATGCGCCTGCTTTCCCGTTCAAAGGTAACTTGTGGCCGCGTATACATCCTGCGGATTGGTCTCGAAGGCTTCCACCAGGAAGCGCTCCTGGGGCTTTTCCGAAGCGGTTTTCGGTATCTCGTCCAGCACCTGGATATAATCCGGCACGCTGTTGCGATCCAGTTTCTCACGGCAGGCGGCAAAGACCGCGCTCACGTCGAAATTGTCACGATCAGCCGGTACCACGGCGCCTATGATTTCCTTCTCGCCCGGGGCCATGCCCTCTGACACCGCCAGTCCGTAGACGTAGGCATCAGATACAGCATCGATCTCGGACAGGGCTTTCTCCACAAAGGCCGGGTTGATGAAATCCCCGTGTTTACGGATGCCGCCCCCCATGCGGTAGTGGAAGAACAGCCAGCCGTCATCGTCCAGGTGGCCGATGTCTCCCATGTGCAACCAACCTCCCGCGGTCTTCTTCGCCGTGGCTTCGGGGTTCTTGAAATAGGTCATGCTGGGGCAGCTGCCATCCGCCTCGCGGAAGCAGATCTCACCGGGAATGCCCGGGCCGACCGGTTTGCCGTCTTGGTCGAGAATGGCGATCTGCATGGAAGGTGGCGGCTTGCCGCAGCTGCCTATCGGCCCGATACCCGTGGGGTTGAAGGTCAGGCCACCCTCGGCAGCGCCGTAGAATTCGAACAGGTTCACATCGAAACGCCTGGAGAAGTCTTCCCAGATGGCCGCCGGCATGCCGGCGCTGAGTATCTTGCGCACCGGGTTGTCGGCATCGTCATCGCGTGGTGGCTCGGCGTAAACGGCAGTGGTCATGCCCCCCAGCAGGTTAAAGAAGGTGCAGCCGTAGGCCCGGGTGATGTCCCACAGGCGCGACTTGGTGAATTTGAGGCTGATCACGCAGGGTATACCCGCGTTGAGGGCCATACCCAGGGTCACGACCTGCGCGTTGGCATGGGTCAGCGACAGGCCGGTGTAGAGGCAGTCGTCCTGGTCAAGGCCCAGTACCGCGGGCAGGGTGGCCGATACGCCGTAACGGGCGTGGGTGGAAAGAATGGCCTTGGGATCCCCGGTGGTGCCGGAGGTGTAGAGCAGTTGCATCGCAGCCAGGGGATCGGTGCTGGCGACATCCAACTCGGTGCCGGGCAGGGGAGCGTCCAGTACCGATGCGATATCCGCGTAACCACTGTCGTTGGCGACCAGCGTGGCTATCCAGCGACCGTCCCGATCACTCCAGACCGATTCGACCTCGGCCAAAGCGTTGTCGCCTACCACCGCGCCCTTGCACTCGGCGAAGTCCAGCATGTATTTCAGTTTGTCGCCGCGGGTTCGTGAATCAATGGGTACAAACACGGTACCGAGAATGCTGGAAGCCACCATGAAGTCGACGAACTCGGCATGGTTCTGCATGACCAGGGCAAAGGCGTCGCCTTGTTCCAGACCCTGTTCGCGCAGCCACGCGGCCAGGCGCTGGCCGTTGTCCCAGAGTTGCTGGTAGGTGCGTGTTTCGTCCAGGAATTCGCCACCGTCGCCGACCTCTACAAAGGTCAGGATCTTCTTGTCGGGGGCCTGGTCACACCAGTTGCGTACCAGGTTGGCGAGGATCAGTGGATTACGGTCCGACATAATCAGTCCTCCCTGCGCAGTATGCTGACCACGGTGGCCGCGGCATCGGTACCGATCATGCCGCCGCCGTTGTGGGCCAGGCCGATACGGGCGCCTTCCACCTGGCGTTGGTGGGCACGCCCCTGCAACTGTTCGGTGAGTTCGACGATCTGCGCTGCGCCGGAGGCGCCGATGGGATGACCCTTGCGCAGCAGGCCACCTGAAACGTTGACCGGCAGGCGACCACCGAGGCGGGTGGTGCCGTCCTCGATCAATTGTCCGCCGCAACCCTTGTCGCAGATGCCCAGGTATTCGTAGGCAATGATCTCAGAGGGCGCCGAGGCGTCGTGCAGTTCAACCAGGCTGAGATCTCCCGGCCCGACGCCGGCGGACTCATAGGCCTTGCTGGCGGCGAAGGCGCCAACCGACAGGTCGCCTGCCTGTTCGTCATAGCCGGAGACCAGTGCCGAGGACAGCACCCGCACCGGCCTTTCGAGGCCGAGTTCCCGAGCCTTGCGCTCGCTGACCACCACCACAGCGGCCGCACCGTCGCCGATGGGCGAGCACATGGGCAGGGTCAGGGGGTAGACGATTTCACGGGATGCCAGTACTTCCTCTATGCTCATCGCCACCTGGAACTGGGCCCGGGGGTTGAGGCTGCCGTGAAAGGAATTCTTGGCGGTGACACCGGCGATCTGTTCCACAGTGGTGCCGTATTCTTTCATATGGCCGATGGTCATCAGGGAGTAGATATCCATGAATACCGAACGCGTCTTGCCGGCGTTGGCCTCGTCCACCTGCTCTCCGGCCTTGGCGGCCAGGGTCCGCAGCGCGCCCATCACGCCTTCAGTGTTCTCGGTGTCCACCGCGCCGTCAAAAGCGGCGAAGCTGCGGGCCTTGTCCTCGTGGAAAAGTTTCTCGAAACCGCAGACCAGTGCCACGTCGTAGGCACCTGCGGTGACCATGGCGCAGGCCTGGTTGAAGGCGGTGGAGGAGGTGGCGCAGGCGTTTTCCACGTTGATCACCGGGATCTTGCCGATACCCAGTTCACGCAGGGCCACCTGGCCGGAAATCATCTCCTGGCCCTGTACCACACCACCCGCGGCGTTGCCCATGTAGGCCACTTCCAGGTCGTTGCTCTGGAGGCCGGCGTCGTTGAGCGCCTCGCGGATCGCCTCGCCTGCCAGGCCCTTGAGGGTCATATCCAGGTGTTTGCCGAAGCGGGTCATACCCACTCCGGCCACATATGCATTTATTTGCATAGCATTGACTCCTTATTCCGGCAGGTTGCAATAACCCAGCTTGTGGAAGGCCTCGAGCAGTTCGCGATGGCCGAATGCCGTCGCAGCGGACTGGTAGCCGGCTTTCTTGAGTTGCCCGTTCAGCAGACGTTCGGCGGCCTCGGCACTGACTTCACCGGTCCACGAGTAGGGTGCGGACAGGTTCATCACGAACTCGTTGGTCACCTGTTGGCCCTGCCCGCGGCACACAATGACGCTGCGTTGCACGTCCATGGTGTCCTTGGGCGGTTCACCGGTGTCCATCTGGTCGCCCATGGCATTGGTCCAGGCTTCACGCTCTTCCTGGGGCAGGTGGGCGGCCTGGTCCATAAAGGCCCCGATAGCCTGCATCACACCTTCGATGATGTGTTCACCCATCGCGACCAGAACAGAGCAGTTGCGGACGCGCGGGTCGTCCATGTACCAGATCGGTTCATTGGCGCCCCCCCAGGGCAGGGCGCTCAGTTGCCGTCCGCGGTGCGGTACAGCCACCATGTACTTCTGGTCTACCGGCCAGGTTTTCAGCTCATTCAGTTCCAGGTAGTACTGTGAGGTGTCATTACACACCATGCGCAGGAAGGACTTGGTGGAAGCCTCCGACGGCAGGCCATGGTCGATCTGGTAGACCAGGTCCAGGCTATCCACACCCTCTGTCTCGAGGACGACTTCTGCGGCAATGGCGCCTGCCGCCCACATATAGGAATTAGCCGGGTTAAGCAGCAGGCCCTTCTCCTCGAAGGCTTTTCCGTACTTTTCCTTGATGGCCAGCGACCAGTCCTGTTCGCCGGTGGTATCCAGGTAGTGACAGTTGCACTCCAGGGCGGTCTCCACAATCGGCCAGCCCAGTTGCATGAATGGCCCCGATACGTTGATCACCACGTCGACTTTTTCGAACCAGGGGCGCAGTTCATCAGGGCTGTTACTGGCAACCGCGATCTCTGCATCAATGGAGGCCCCGTGGCGCTCCTCGACGATCTTGATGGCGTCAGCCAGGCGCTGCTCGTTGCGGCCGGACATATAGAAGGGAATATTGCGCTGGGCCAGGCACTCGGCAATGATCTTGCCGGTGTATCCGCTGGCGCCGTAAACAAGGACTTTTCTTTCGTTGGACATGGTATTGGCCTCCTGGGCTGTTATGTGACTATGGGTGATACTGTATTCGCCGGAGAATGAAATTCGAATGTGGCGCCGGGACATTAATTTGTGATTTTCGGCCAGGCGGCCTGGTGCCCACTGCGGACTGCTTCCAGCCAGGGGCGCCTGTAGCTAGCTGGATGCCACCGCGATGATGTCCTCTATCTCGAGCTGTATTTGCTGCAAGCGCTGTTCCAACTCCTGCTTCATCTCGGCGTGGGTGTTGAGCTTAAGGTAGGTTCGCAGTTCTTCCAGGAGTTGCGCATGGCGCTCCCTGAACAGGAGGGTGGATACCCCGCTCAGGGGAGCCAGCAACCACCAGACGGTAGGGGGCAGTAAGCCGGAGCCCAGCAGCGTTGCCTGCAGCGTCCAGCAGAGAGGGTAGATGATGATTCCGGCGAAGAGTTTGGTGGTCGAGGCCCTGTCCGGGCGCACCTTGATGCGGCTGACAAAGCGGGTCAGGTAATAGGGCAGGGCGTTGAGGAACAGCCCCATGAGCGCCAGGGGCAGGCGAACCAGGAACAATGACAGTTTACGGATGCTGAAAATGGTCTGCAGGAGCTTCGGATGCTCCTGGATGACGTGCTCATGTCTTATCGAAAGAACCTTCAGCAGGCGGTCGTATGCGTTTACCGCTTCCACGATTCTCGCCACCCGCCTGGGCTGGCTGTCTTTTAACTGGAGGTACGCGTCCGCCAGTTGCTTGTTGATCGAATACTCCTCTTTCAGCTGTTCGGCATCCGGGTCGCCGCTGTTCTGCTTGGCGTAGAGTTCCGCTGCTCGCCGGATGATATTGCCTTCCTCCCAACTGGGGTAGTTGAGGGTGACAGACTTGATACCCTCCTCTATACGCTCGGTGACCAGGTCCACGGCGGCGCGATCCTCCGGATCTGGCTTTTCGATCTCCTCGGTGGGATTGATGGGGTCCCCGATATAGATCAGCACTCGTGAGCGGAATTGTTCCTTGGCGTCGAAGTTCAGACCCACTGGAATGATCCGTACACCCAACGGACCACGGCGCAGTTCCGCGCCCAGGGCGATGCGTGCTGCGCCCGTTTTCAACGGTTGCAGTTCAGGTTCCGAGTGGCTCTGGCCTTCGGGAAACAGAACGATGGAGTCACCCTGGGCCAGTGCGGCGTGGCAGGAAGAAAACATGTCCTGGTTGGCGCTGGTGTATTCGCTGTCGGCGGCGTCCTGTTGTCGGTAAACAGGTATCGCTCTCGCCGCCAGGAGCAGGGGTCGGATTGGAGTGATGTCCCAGAGGGTCGCTTTAGCCAGTGGACGGGGCTCACCGGGCAAGAAAAGTCGGGCCAGCAGGCCGTCGAGGACCGAATTCAGGTGGTTGGGAGTGTAGATTACCGGCGTGTCCGGCGGGATTTTTTCACTGCCTGCCAGTTCAATCTGTCGGAAAAATACGCGGAGTATCAGTCTCAAGATGGGTATCAACACCACTTCCAGACCTTTCTGCAACATACTTGGCCCTGTCATTTATTTATTTCAGTCTGCATCGAGAAGTATAGCTCTCATGTCACGACTCCGATGAATTGTGATTTCCGGCCAAACGGACTACCATCCTGCAACGGTTCACGGAAAACAATAAGCATGGCCAAGACACTGCAAGACCTGCCACCCCATCCCGTGCGCTCGTTGTTGCCCGCCCTGGGCGTAATGGAAGAACTGGGCTTCGAACGCCAGGCCTGCCTGAAAGGTACCGGGTTATTGTTGTCACAACTGGACAGTCCGGACGCGCGTATGAGCCTGCAACAGGAACTGGCTTTCTACCGCAATACCCTGGATTTGACGGGCGATCAAACGATTGGCCTGAAACTCGGTGAGCCCTACGTTCCCCAGCGTTACGGTTTGTTCGGATACGCGCTGTTGAGTGCGGCCACTTTTCGGCACGCCCTGTCTCTTGCAGAAAATTTCGGCAGGCTCACCTTCAGTTTCTTTACGCTGCGCTACCAGGTGGAGGGCTCCCGGACCTGGTTCTCTTTTACCGAACCGCCGCCCATCGAGCAGGCGCTGATTGACCTGTACCTGGATCGGGATATGTCGGCTGCTCGCGTGGATTTCAGTGTCATATTGGGGGAGCCGCTGGCGTTCGGGGAACTGCACATGCATCACGATGGCCATGGCAGGCCCGGGGTCTATCGCGACTATTTCGGCGCTGATATTCATTTCTCTGCCGCAGACAGTCGGTTCAGTTTCAGTTCTTCCCTGCTGGATCAACCCCTGCCCCAGAGCGACCCGGAGTCCTCCCGCCATTTCCAGCAGCAGTGTCAGCTGTTGATCGCAAAACTCACCACCCAGGGGCATTTCGTGGATGACGTGCGCATGCTGGTGCTGGCGCGCCCCGGTTTTTTCCCGGACATCGACTACGTGGCGGAGAAAATGGGTATGTCCACCCGAACCCTACGACGGCGCCTGAAGGACGAGAGCAGCAGTTACCGGGAACTGCTGGACGAAATCCGTTTCGGCCTGGCGAAGGAGTACCTGGGAAACACCAACCTGTCCATGGAGGAAATCTGCGGGCTATTGGGTTACTCCGAGTCCGGGAATTTCAGCCATGCGTTCCGGCGCTGGAGTGGGCAATCACCGAGGGAGTGGCGGCAGGCAGCGGTAAGTGGATAGCCGCGTATCATATCGCCAACGCCATATAGTTCTATTGCCATGTTAGATCTTTACACCGCTTCAACTCCCAACGGCTGGAAAGCATCCGTCGCCCTGGAAGAACTCGGGCTGGAATATACGGTTCACGAAATCAGCCTGGCCGATGGCGATCAGAAATCCCCTGATTTCCTGAAAATATGTCCCAACGGGCGAATACCGGCGCTGGTGGACGATGGATTTCCTGTCTTCGAGTCCGGTGCGATCCTGATTTACCTGGCCGAAAAGACCGGACAACTCATGCCCCGGGATACCAGGGGCAAATCTGAAGTGATCCAGTGGCTGATGTTTCAGATGGGTGGAGTAGGGCCCATGATGGGACAGGCAAATGTATTTTTCCGGGCGCTGGAAGAAAAAATACCGAGCGCGATCTCCCGCTACCAGAACGAGAGTCGAAGACTGTTTGAAGTTCTCGATCGGCAGCTCCAGGATTCGGAGTGGCTGACCGGGGATTACTCTATTGCGGATATCGCCAACTGGTGCTGGGTGAGGCTCTACGACTGGTCCGGTGTCTCCCTCGAAGGACTCGAGAATTTGCAGCGCTGGATTGCCACCATGGAAGCGCGACCTGCCTGCCAACGGGGAATCGCGGTACCGGAACCCCTGGTGCTGCCGAGCGATGAAGAAGGCATCGAAAAGCTCTCCTCAGAAATTTCGCGGAAGATTCTGCAGAAATAGTTGGCTTATCTCGCTGGCCCTGATCCACGCGCTGTCGCCGTGGGATATGGGGTACACTGCACCACGGACGGGTCACCCGGCTGCACATTTTCAGAGATCAGGAATTGAACACATGGTTGTACCGCACTACCTGGAACTTTCTGGCGATGCCCATACCCGTGGGCGAACCCATGGCGGGGAGTTGCGGGAACAGGTGGTAGCTTGTGTCGAATTCTACCGATCCATCCTCGGTCTTGAAGAAGACGAATTGCGGCGCCGGGCCGCCCTTTTTGAGCGCCTGATCGAGGCATACTCACCGTCCCAGGCCGAGGAGATCCGGGGCATCGCCACGGGAGCCGGGCTGCCGACAGCCCATCTGTTTGCCATCAATGCACGCAGTGAACTGGTGCCGTTCAGTGCGGGTGAATGCACGGTGCTCTGTTCCCCCCAGGAAGGACTGTTGGCGCAGACCTGGGACTGGTGTAAACAATTGGAGGAGCTCGTCACTGTCCTGGCGATAACACGCGAGGATGGCCATCGTATGCTAACGGTTACAGAACCGGGTATCGTCGGCAAGATAGGGCTGTCCAGCGCGGGGGTGGGGGTTTGCCTGAACTTTCTCTCGGTACCGCGCAGCATCGACGGTGTGCCCATCCACAGCCTGTTGCGAGAAGTACTGGAGGCGGCGTCCCTGCCTGGCGCTTGCTCGCGTTTGCGCCAGGCCGGACCAGGGCGTGGCGGTAATGTCATGATGCTGGAGGCGTCAGGTGAGGCATTCAATTTCGAATTCGCCGGCGACCATGTCGATGAGCGACCTTTGCCCGAACCTGCCTGTCATACCAACCACTGCCTGTACAGAAACGTCCCCGCGGGCGAACTTGAAGCCAACTCGCGGGCTCGTATCGCCCGGGCCGGGGCACTCCTGAGCAGGTCCGACTCCCCGGGGATCGGTGAATTGAAAGATATTCTCAGCGATCGGGAAGACGAGGAGGCGCCGATTTGTGCTCCCTACCATCCACTGTTCGGCCTCGAGCTGGGCACCCTCTGTACCGTAGTGATGGATCTCCCTGGTCGAGAGATCCATTTTCGGTCGGGTTCAGATCCCGGGGCAGCATTTCAGGTCTATGGGCTACCTCAACAATACTAACCGACCAGGCCGTGACGCCCGATGACCGCTCCTGTTACAGAGGCTCACAGACGAAGATGGGGATATCCCGGTCGGTGCGGGCTCGATAATCGGCGTAGGGCGCGTAGTGGCTGTCACAAACCGGCCACAGTTCAGGCTTTTCATCGGCGGTAGCCAGGCGGGCCTTCAAGGTCATCTTTTGTCCGCGATACCTGACTGAGATATCAGGGTTTTTGGCAATGTTGTAGTACCACACCGGATTATTGGGGCTCCCGCCCCTGGATGCGACCAACAACAAGCCATTCTTATAGGGAACGTACATCAGGGGTATCGTTATGCTTCGCCCTGACTTTGCGCCAGTCATCGTTACAAAGCACACCTCGTCGCCGGACAAGGTATTGAACATTTTGCCTAAGGTGAGGCGGTTGAGAAAAATGTGGGTGCGGGACATCGTCTTCAAAATCCACTTGGGCGGATTGAACTGATTTTTCTCCACCGGCGCCTGTTCAGCCATTGGCTACCCCCTCAAATTTAAAATTGTGTATCGTCAGAATCTCCCCTGCAAATCTAGCACAGCTAACCGCGCAGTGTATCTACAGCATTAACGGCAAACCATATTCGAACTACACTTAGGGCACTACCCCTGGGAGACTGCTATGAGCGATCTTGAGTATCCAGCCTGCATCGACGAGCTTTACCAGAGCGAGGTGCTCGGTGAGGCTGCTTTCCTGGCCCTGATCAAAGTGGCCAAAAATTCACGTGATAGATATCACTTCGGCACGTTTCTGCAGTTGGAAACGGAGACCAAGGCACGCCTGCGACCGTTCCTGGCAAAACACGAGCTGGGATTTGAAGAGACTGATGCAGGTGAGAGCGTCACGGGCTTTGTCGAACTCTACCAGCAGAATGATTG
>JAACFI010000453.1 GCA_009937575.1 Haliea sp. | reverse complement strand
ACCCGCTCCATGATCAGGGCCGATAATTTCACGTCCACCCGCCGGCTGGCCAGGTCCAGAAAGTAACCGCGCATGGTGCGCAGGGTAATATCCGCCAGCAGGATGACGATGACCCCGGCAGCGAGCATCCACAGTGTCTCCACCGCCTGGTTGGGCACCACACGGTCATAGACATTCATGGTGAACAGGGGCAGCGCCAGGGCGAAAAGGTTGATGAAAAATGCCGCCAGAAGCACGTCCCGGTAAACGGGGGTGTTGGCGCGGATCGCGTCCCAGAACCAGTGCCCCCGTCGGGTGGCTGCGTTGCGCGGAGCGCGCTGGTCGAAGCGGAACCGGGGCCTGGCGAGAATGGCGGTTCCCGTATCGGCGGCCCGCAGATTCTCGCGTGGTACTTCCACCACGGTTTCGTTGAGCTGGGGATAGATTACTCGCGCTGTGTTGCCGCCATCGCTCCAGCCCACCAGCAGGCAGGCCCGCTCGTCCTGTTGCAACAGGACCGCCGGCAACAACGCTTCTTCAATGTCTTCTGCCCGCTTGAACACCACGCGGCTGGCGAATCCGGCCCTTGACGCCGCCCGTTCAAACAGCGCGGGTGTCAGGCGACCGGATTCAAGCGGCAGCCCACTCACCAGAGCCTCAGCCGTCGAGGCATTGCCATGATGGCGGCACAGGGCCAGCAGGCACTGTAACAGGCCGTCGTCCGCTCTTGCATTGAGGCAGCGCTCGATTTCCCCCGCCCCGGATTTAAATATCGATGTCATGACAATGCTAAGCCACTGAATCTTCTGTGTTTTCGCTGTTCACGCAGGATAAGTCAGGACCGGGGTAAGTTGCCATCCGGAGAATGCGGCATCGGTCACAAAATTGCAGACGAGCGGGAGATAAAAGCCAGATTTGTGATCGGTGCACCCACCTTCAGGGTGCGCAGCGAAAAATTGATCCATATCAACGTAGTGATCCGCATAGCCGATTTGGGGTATGAGCGGCGGCGGCGATCACCGGATAGTGGTAAGCATCACATGTCAGGAAACCGAGGATTGGCTATGAACGCACCCGAGATTACCCGCGCCGAACAGCTCTATCAGGCCGCCAGGGACCTGGTGCCCGCACTGCGCGAGCGCACTTTCGAAACTGCCCGGCTGGGCCAGTTGCCAGAGGCTACCGTCGCCGCGATGCAGGAGGCGGGCTTTTTCCGCATCATGCAACCAGCCCGCTACGGCGGCTTTGAGATGGACCCGGAAGTGTTTTTCAGGGTACAGATAATTCTCGCCGAGGGCTGCATGTCCACCGCCTGGGTACTGGGGGTCGTTGCCATCCACAACTGGCAGCTGGCGTTGTTCGACGACCGGGCCCAACAGGATGTGTGGGGAGAGGACGACAGTACCCTTATCTCCTCCTCCTACATGCCGGTGGGCAAGGTGGAGCATGTGGAGGGGGGCTACAAGCTCTCCGGCCACTGGGGCTTTTCCTCCGGCTCCAAGCACTGCCAGTGGGCCTTCCTGGGCGCCATGGTGCCGCCGAAGAGCCCGGGGGAAGCCCCGGACTACCGTACCTTCCTGGTACCGCGCAGCGATTACGAGATCGTCGACAACTGGAACGTCAGCGGCCTGGAGGGCACCGGCAGCCACGATATTACGGTGCAGGACGCCTTCGTACCCGAGTACCGCACCCATCGTTCCATAGACGGTTTCAACTGCGACAGCCCCGGCAACGCGGTCAACGACCACTACATCTTCCGCCTGCCCTTCGGCCAGATCTTCGTGCGCGCAGTCTCCTCCTCGGGTATCGGCTGCCTCAAGGGGGTGGTGGACGGCTATATCAGCGTCAACAAGGACCGGGTTGGCCTCAACGACGGCAACAAGATCGCCACCGACCCGGACGCGCAAATGGCGCTGGCGGAGGCGATCAGCGCGGTGGACGAGTGCCAGACCATCATGTTCCGCAACTTCGACGCCATGGTGGAGGCAGCCAGGAGCGGCGGCCAGTTGCCCATCGAGGAGCGCATCAAAATGCGTTTTGATGCCGCCGCGGTGTCCCGCAAGTGCACCGACGCCATCAACCACATGTTCAACGCCTGCGGCGCCCAGGGCATTTTTCGCGACCACCCCCTGAACCGGGCCTGGCTGGATATCAACGCCGGGCGCCAGCACGTGGCCAACAATCCCTTCAAGTTCGGCCGCAACCTGGGCGGCACCATGATGGGCCAGGAGAACGCCGACTTCTTCCTGTAGGGGCTACGGGCGCGGTTTCCGTGATTGAACCGCGCCCTTGATTCACATCAATAAAGCCACCGAAACCCCTGGCCTAATCCATTCGGACGATGGCCAGAATCACCGGCAGGGCCAATAATTTACCAATAAGTGTACTGGTACCAATGGAGACCGTGGATATGACCGCTATCGAGAAGCCCCGCAAGGAAAAACCGCAGCCCTACGTAATCAAGGCAGAGCCGCGCCCGGAGCGTTACGCCCGTGGATGGTATGTGATCGGCAACGCCGCCAGCGTGACCACCACGCCGCGCAAGGTTGAGGCCTTCGGTACCAAACTGGTGGCCTACCGCGGGCAGGACGACGGCGAAGTTCACGTCCTCGATGCCTACTGTCCCCACATGGGTGGGGACCTGTGCGGCGGTGAGGTAAAGGGGGATTCGGTCCTGTGTCCCTTCCATCTCTGGAGCTGGGGCGCAGACGGTGTCTGCGAAGACATTCCCTACGCGAAAAAGATTCCCGAAAAGGCGGTGATCAAGGCCTGGCCGGTACTGGAAAAAAATGGCCTGGTATTCGTCTGGCAGGATCCGGAGGGTAATGCCCCGCTTGTCGAGCAGGAACCCCGGGCAATGGAAGACTGGTACTCAGGCGAGTGGACTGACTGGGAAATGGCCGCCATTCCAATCGGCTCCCAGGGACGGGAGCTGGTGGACAATATGGCGGACATGGCCCACTTCGGCCCGATTCACTACTCTACAGTGAAATCCTTCAGGAACACCATGGAGGGCCATATCTTCAAACAGTACATGGTAGGGGGGCATGAAATCCTGGTCGAGGGTGAACAGGAATTGATCACCAGCATCGCCACCTACGAGGGCCCCGCCTACATGACCACCACCATGACCGGTACCATGGACGGCCACCCGATGATCGTGCACCTGCTGGTCAGCCACATCCCCGTGGATATGAATAATTTTGTCATCAACTTCGGGGTCATGATGCAGAAGGATCCCGCCCTGTCCGAGGCGGAGAACAAGGCCATGGTGGAGGCCTACACCGAGAAGAACATCGAGTCC
>JAACFI010000452.1 GCA_009937575.1 Haliea sp. | reverse complement strand
CGCAAGGACCTGCTGACCGAGGAGTTCATCAAGAAGCTGCATACAAGAATGTTCGGCGATGTCTGGACCTGGGCGGGAGACTTCAGGAAGACAGAACGGAACATCGGTATCGATCCAGTCCGAATCCCTGTCGAACTTCGGACGTTGCTCGATGACGTGAGGTACTGGATCGACCAAAAGACCTTCTCGCCGGATGAGATCGCGGTTCGTTTCCACCACCGCCTCGTGGCCATCCATCCGTTCCCGAACGGAAACGGACGAACAGCAAGACTGTTGGCGGACCTGCTCGTGGAAGAGCTTGGCGGGAAGCTATTCACGTGGGGGAGGGCGAGTCTGACCAACGCTGGGGAAGCGCGGTCGAGCTACATCGATGCACTCAGGGCCGCGGACCGGCATGACATCGGGCCGCTGCTGGCTTTTGCCCGTTCGTAGTCGCCGCAGGGTTGTGGCGATTTTGTGTCATTGAGTGGTGCGAAACAGGGCGCCATCTTTTCGCCTTCCAGCAAGCGGGCGATAAACCTGAGGCGTTCATCCATTGGCTTACACTCTTTCCAGGGCATCTGGGCACTCTCCCCAAATGCGCAATGTGTAAACCATGTCCCCGGAATCATCTGTAAGCTATCTGTCGATAACTACAAACGGCTTAGGATTTTCGTTCTAGGCCGTTTTTCTTTCGAGTCACCAATAAGTCACCAATAAGTCACCATCAGGTGACAAGAACGCCGACTTCCAGCGCCACCTCGTTCAGTCGTGCGCTATATCGAAAGCAATACTCGGTAGGGTTAAGCCCGCGCGGCGAAGAAATTGTTCACCTGGCTCCTAATTGGCAAGGTCTCCACGTCGGAAAATCCTGCTTCGAGCAGCAAGTCACGGAGTCCCGAAGGACCGAGGCAGGTCCCAAGCCCAGGTCCACCGTCGGCGAGGGACTGAGTCATGCAGTGGAATAGGCTGAACCCGTAAAACATCGTCCCGATTGGGTTGATATTGTCTGACAGATCGTCGGCCACCTTCGGCTCGACTACGAACAGCACTCCGTCATCATTGAGCAGGTTCCGAATTTCATTGAGGGTTCCTTGCGGATCAGTGAAGTCATGGACGCAGTCGCATGCGATAGCGAGATCAAATCCAGCATCTCTGGAGAGGTCCGCTGTAGTTGTGGCCATGAACGAGACGCGCTCTGAAAGCCCTCTCTCGTGAGCCAATGCAAGCGCCTGCTCGATTGAAGCGGTGTCAGGATCAATCCCTACGACCGTGGATTCAGGGTATGCCTGCGCTAGCGCCAAGCTCGTGCGCCCAACACCACACCCGACATCGAGGATCCTCGCGCCAGAGGCAAGTCGGTCGGCCATGTCTGTAATCGCAGGAAGCCACTCGCTAGAAAGCCGATGCTCGTATTGCCCCCGGTTGATCATGTCCAGTGCGGCAATCCCTTCAGGCCCGTAGTGGCCGAATGGCACGCCACCTCCCGTACGAAAGGCCTCGGCCACTCTCGGGGCGACTTGCAGCAGGACTGGGGCGAAATGAAACAGCCCACCTACAAAATGGTCAGTGCCCTCCGATGCGACTAGGAAAGCGTGCTCGTCGGGCAGTTCGAAGGTTTCATCTTCCGGCACGTACTCCAGGTAACCGGCTGCAACCATCCCCTTGAGCCACTCCTCGACGTAGCGCGGCTGCAGGCCAGAGACGCTGATGACCTCGTCTAAGCGCAGCGGACCCTTTCCAGCCATGTTCTGGAACAGACCCGTTTCGGTGCCCAGATAGGCCATACCAGCGGTCATCGCACCGGCCATGTCCGAAAAGACCTGTCCGGCAAACGCTTTCATTCTCTGGGTATCCATGACTACACCTCCGCTGCCACGATCCAGACGTGTCATCTCGGTATAGATCAGATCGTTGAACCATACCTCCTCACCCTGAAGATGAGCCGATGTGCTTGCTCAGGATGGTTCAGGTCCGACGTAGCGAGATCACGGATGGATTCGTAGTAGAGTTATCGAAGCGCCATGGCCCCGTGCATATCAGGCTCCCCTGCCTAGTGTGAGTGGTCACTATCAAATCATGAACCTTAAATGTTGGTTTTGCCTGCGGTCTGTGCAGTATCGAGCTAATTGGACAGGACTCGGCCCAAGTCGTGACGAATGAAGCTATCAATCGAAAGCTGACGGCGATCCTTGCCGCTGATGTGGTCGGGTATTCGCGACTTATGTCACGAGATGAGCAGGGAACGCTTGTGGATTTGTTCGGCCATCTTGATGAATTGATAGAGCCGTGCATCTTGGAATACCACGGACGTATCGTAAAAAAAATGGGGGATGGTCTACTTGTTGAGTTTGGGAGTGTTATTGCTGCAGTCGAATGTGCCATGTCGATTCAGGATGGAATGCAAGATCGTAATGAGAAAGTCTCGGATGATAAGCGCATTGAATTTCGGATCGGTGTCAATTTGGGTGATGTCATAACTCACGAAGGTGACGTGTTTGGCGATGGTGTGAATATCGCTTCAAGACTCGAGGGTCTAGCCGAGGGAGGAGGTATCTGCATCTCTGACATGGTCTACCAGGGTGTTCGGTCTAATGTGAAAGCAGCCTATGAGGATATTGGTCTTCAGCAAGTGAAAAACATTGGTGATCCGATCCATGCCTATCTGATTCGGACATCGTCCAACCAATTTGTGCAGAGCGCACCAGTGCGTGTGACGTTAAACCTTCCAGAGAAGCCATCTATCGCTGTACTTCCATTCGACAATATTAGCGGTGATTCAGATCAGGAGTATTTTTCGGATGGAATCACAGAAGACATCATCACTGAACTGACGAAAATTTCCGGTATTTTCGTAATCGCTAGACACTCGGTTTTCGCCTTCAAGGGGCAATCAATCACACTCAAAGAGATCGGACAAACTCTCGGAGTGCGATATGTCCTGGAAGGAAGCGTCCGTAAGTCAGGCAATCGTCTGAGGATTACCGCACAGTTGATTGATGCCATCCATGACCACCATCTGTGGGCTGATCGCTTCGACCGTGATCTAGAAGATATTTTTGCAGTGCAGGAAGAAGTGGCGCGCTCTGTCGCCACTGCATTGGTAGTAAAACTTAAACCGGATGAGCAGCAGAGGCTGAGTAAGCCGCCAACAGACAACATTGAATCTTATGATTTGTACCGTAGAACACGTGCAGCACTATGGCCGCCAACCAGAGAAAACGCGATCACATCGCGCATCGCATATCAGCGAATAAAGAAAATCGATCCCTTTTTTCCTGGGGGATATGCTGGTGAATCGATGACATA
>JAACFI010000451.1 GCA_009937575.1 Haliea sp. | reverse complement strand
CTTCCCTGGAAGGCTTATACAAATCCAGGACCATGTTCTGCACCCAGTGCGAGGCTGAGGGATTTCGCAAGATTACCTATTACCTGGACCGACCCGATGTGATGTCGGTATTTACCGTGACTGTGGAAGCGGAGCGGCGCGCCTACCCGGTGTTGCTCAGTAACGGTAACCTTATCGAAAAGGCCGGGCACGATAACGGTCGCCACAGTGTCACCTGGCACGATCCCTTCCCGAAACCCGCCTACCTGTTTGCCCTGGTGGCGGGCAATCTGAAAAAAGTGCAGGACGGTTTCCAGACCTTTAACGGACGGGATGTGACCCTGCGGATCTATGTGGAGGAAAAGGACATCGACAAGTGCGACCACGCCATGACGTCGCTGAAAAAATCGATGCGCTGGGACGAGCAGGTCTACGGCCGGGAATATGATCTGGATATCTTCAATATCGTGGCGGTGGACGATTTCAACATGGGGGCGATGGAGAACAAGAGCCTGAACATCTTCAATACCTCCTGTGTACTGTGCTCACCTGAAATCACTACCGACCAGGGTTTCCAGCGGGTGGAAGCCATCGTCGCCCACGAGTATTTCCACAACTGGAGCGGTAATCGCGTCACCTGCAGGGACTGGTTCCAACTGAGCCTGAAGGAGGGTTTTACTGTTTTCCGTGACGCCGAGTTCTCCGCGGATATGGGTTCGCGCACGGTCAAGCGGGTGGAGGACGTCACCCTGCTGCGCACTGCCCAGTTCGCTGAGGATGCCGGTCCCATGGCACACCCGGTGCGGCCTGACTCCTACATGGAGATCAATAATTTCTACACCATGACGGTGTACGAAAAGGGCGCGGAGGTGGTGCGCATGATCCACACCCTGTTGGGACCGGAGGCCTTCCGCCGCGGCTCGGACCTGTATTTCGATCGCCATGACGGCCAGGCGGTCACCTGCGAGGATTTTGTGCTGGCGATGGAGGAGGCCAGTGGCATCGACCTCGGGCAGTTTCGCCGCTGGTATTCCCAGGCGGGCACGCCGGTACTGCGGGTGAGCGATGAGTATGACGGTGAAGCCCAGACCTATACCCTATCGGTAGAGCAGTCCTGTCCCGCCACCCCGGGCCAGGACAGTAAGGAACCTTTCGTTATTCCGCTGGCGATGGGCCTGTTGGGCGATGCCGGTAATCTTCCGCTCAAATTGGCCGGTACAGAGCCCGACCCGGATACCCCGGACAACACCCACACGGTGTTGAGTGTGGATGCCGCTACCAGGCAATACGTTTTCGAGGGTGTCGCTGAGCGCCCGGTGCCCTCACTGTTGCGTGGCTTTTCCGCGCCGGTGCGCCTGGAGTACGAATACAGCAAGCAGGATCTCTACGCGCTGATGAGCAGGGATGACGACGGATTCGTGCGCTGGGACAGTGCCCAGAGCCTGGCGCTGCAAATCATCAACGAAGTTGAGGATCAGCTCGGCGCTGGGGAGAGCACCCAGATAGATACGCTGTTGCTGCAGGCCTTCGACGGACTGCTCCGGGACGAGTCCCTCGACGCCGCTATGGTCGCGGAGATGTTGACACTGCCCAGCGAGAACTACCTGGCGGAAGAGGCCGGCCAACGCGGGGGCGCCGATGTCGACACGATCCACCAGGCCCGCGACGCGCTCCGCTCAGCTGTTGGCAATTTCTGTCGCACCGGGCTTATGGACACCTACCGTCGCCTGACCAGTGACCAGCCCTATGCCCCCGAGGCAGGGCAGATAGCAGCCCGCAGCCTGCGCAATCGCTGCCTGGATTACCTGGTCTGCGCCGATACAGGTGCCCTGAGGCTGGCCCAATTGCAATTCGATTCCGCCGTGAATATGACTGATCGCCTGGCGGCCCTTCGTACGCTGGCGTTCTACGGCGGAGACGATGTTCGTGAGCCGGCGCTGGAGCGGTTTTACGGGGACTGGAAACACGAGGCCCTGGTGGTGAACCAGTGGCTGCAGGTGCAGGCTGCGATACCCGACGGCGGGGCGCTGGACAGGGTGCGCGGCCTGTTGGAACACCCTGATTTTGACCTGCGCAATCCCAATAAGGTGCGCGCCCTGGTGGGTATCTTCGCCAACCAGAACCCGGTGAATTTCCACCGCATCGATGGTGGCGGCTACCGGTTCCTGGGGGATATCATTGGTGAACTCAACGATATCAACCCGCAGATCGCCGCTCGCCTGCTCACACCGCTGACCAAGTGGCGCAGCTACCGCGGCAGGGCGGAACTGATGCAGGCCGAGCTGCAGCGCCTGGCTGCCATTCCAACCCTGTCTCCCGATGTGTACGAGGTAGTGTCGAAGTCCCTGCAGTAATCTGTTACGGCACGAAGGAGCCAGGTTTCTGGCGCTGGGGAAACTCCTCGAAGGTGGCCTTGAACTGGGAAATCTGCACGATCGCCGGAACCAGTAGAAACAGGTGTTCCCCCAGCCACTGATCGTAGCCTGCACCCTCTTCATCCATTCGCTCGAAGGGGTCCATCCTCAGGTTGAACAGTTTGGGCATGCGCAGTACCACCCATGGATCCTGCCACACTTCCAGGCCGTGGGCGCGCTGTTCCCGGAATACCAGTTTCCAGTCGCCGTTGCGCAGGGCCACGATATCGCCGGTATCCGAGGTATAGATAAATTCCTGGCGAGGCCCCTTGTCGGTTTCACCGGTGAAGTAGGGAAGGAAGTTGTAGCCATCCAGGTGCACCTTATAGCGCGATCCACCCACTCTCATACCCTGCTTCAGTTTTTCTTTGACCTTGTCGTCGCCGACGGCAGCAAGCAGAGTGGGCATCCAGTCCATCATCGCGATGATTTCATTCGACACCTGGCCGGCCTTGATTCTCGCAGGCCAGCGCACCATCATCGGCACCCGGTAGCCTCCCTCCCAGTTAGAGTTCTTTTCGCCGCGGTAAGGCGTATACCCACCATCGGGCCACAGTGCCAGTTCCGCACCGTTGTCGGTGGCGTACATGACGATGGTGTTGTCGGTGATCCCCAGGTCGTCCAGCTTGGCCAGCAACTGGCCCACGTGGCCGTCGTGCTCGGCCATGCCGTCGGCATAGAGGCCCTGTCCGGTGACACCCACTGATTCAGGCTTCAGGCGGGTCCAGACGTGCATACGGGTTGAATTAAACCAGACGAAAAAAGGTTTTTTCGCCGCGTGGGCTTTGTCGATAAACTTGAGCGACGCGGCCAGGAACTCCTCGTCTACGGTTTCCATGCGCTTCATGTTCAGGGGCCCTGTATCCTCGATCCTGCCGTCGGCGGAGGAGCGGATCACTCCCCGGGGGCC
>JAACFI010000450.1 GCA_009937575.1 Haliea sp. | reverse complement strand
CCGGCCTCGTGCAGAGACCGCATTTCCCTGGCCATATCGATATTCTCCCGGAACTGTAGCGGATGACCCCCGGGGAGATCGGGGTGCCAGCTGCGGATGTACTTGAATCTGTCATCCCGTACCGCGCGCTGCTGATCGGGCACCTCGTCGATGCGATCCCTTGAGGCATAGATGTACCGGCGTGCCGGTGCATTTGACGCGACGAAGTCGCGGCCCTGCAGGTAGTCGGGTGGTGTGATCCCCGCCAGGCCCAGGATGGTCGGCGCCAGGTCTACAAAACTGATCAGCCTGCTGTCGACCTGGCCCGGTTCTACGCCTGCGGGACGATAAGCCTCCGGCCAGCGTATGACCATGGGTACCTTGATCCCCGAGTCATACAGCTCCCGTTTGGCCCGTGGCAGGCCGTCACCGTGGTCGGTAGTCCATATTACGATCGTGGAGTCCGCCAGGCCCTCTTCGTCCAGCCGCTGCAGGATTTGCCCCACTTCGCGGTCCATATAGGCGATGTTGTCGTAGTGGCGCGCTATGTCCGCCCTTACCACCGGGGTATCGGGGTAGTAGGGTTCGAGAACGACCGATTCAGGCGTTACTATCCCACTTTCAACGTCATCGAGCTTCCACCAGCGCATCAACTGCAACATGAAATGGGTCGGACTATGGGGCAGGTTGCCCAGGGGCGTGAACACCCCGGACTCGTGGGTAACCTGGAAGTTGATAAGCCCGAAAAAAGGCTGTCCGTTGTTCCTGCCGTGCCAGTCGCTGGTGCCTTCGGCATCCCAGATGGTGAACGGTCCGCTGCCAGCCCGGACCCCGCTGAATTGGTAGTCCAGCTTTTCGTCGGTAAACGTGTAGTACCCGGCCGCCCGCATCAACTCGGGATAGGCTTTGACCTCGGGGGGCGGCACAGAAAAGTACCCCCGGGCGCCGCTGCGCATATGCTGGGTCCCGGTCGAAATCTGGTGCATACCGAGGATGTGCGCTGCTCGGCTGGGGGCGCAGACCCCGGCAGCGGTGAAGGTATTAGTATAGCGTACGCCCTGTTTCGCCAGGGCATCGATATTGGGGGTGACCGCCACCGGATCACCAAAGGCGCTGACCCGGGGGCTCATGTCCTCGGCCATCAACAGCAGGATGTTGGGCGGCTCCTGGACAGCAGCCCTGGCGGGCCAGGCGATGAATACCAGAAGGGCAATGAACGGCATTTTCACTTGGATGTATCCCGGGGATATTCGACAAAGATGGGTGATGTCCAGGCCCTGGGCTCGGCTTCAGACAGGCAGTTATTGCCCGGCCTGGCGTTCTCGCCCACGCAGTAATTACGGCTGATGCAATTGCCTTCCGCATCGTATTCGCAACCAAAGGGATCGCCGACGATAAGCAGCTCAGGTGCCTGGATGACGCGGGCATAGTAGAGCGCGCTGCGGTCGCCCGCGGCGTATTCGGGATCTTCAAACTCCACCGTGCATCCTTCGCCCCGGGCCGGACAGTCGAAGACCTGCCACTGGTCCTCGACCAGCGGGGCAATCGGTTCGTCCGCCCGCACCTGGGGACGGATGCGAACGATCTCGATCCGGGTGATCGCTTTTCGGCGCCCACCGTCAGGGCGGTAGCACTCGCCACCGCACAGGGACTGCAGCCGTTCCTGGCCCAATGCCGCCACCGCGTAGTCCGGGCAGCCCGGTACCTGTTCGAAGGCGCCCAGGGCTTTCACCCGGAAGCGGGGCGTGTCAGTCATGGCGATTTCGCTGCCCATGGGTACCGGACCTGACGGCGCATTGAGCAGGTCGAACCAGACCAGCATGCGGTCACCGGACGTCGCGTAGACATTGCGACTCTCCAGTGCGTTCCAGATGGCGTCCCGGTCGCGGCCCATACTGTGAGTGGCGATAAGGCCACCGGTATAGTAGAAGCCGCTGGATTCCCTGTCCGCCTGGAGCAGGTCAAGCCTCAACCACTTGCGGCCCAGGTCCTTGTGGTCGGTATACAGCAGCCGGTTGCTTTCCTTGTAGCTGCTGCCGGGCCTGGCCTGGTGGCCGTCGCTGGAACCGATCAACCCCAGTCGGGCACGCCTCGGTTGCCCGTTTTCATCGAAGCCGAGGGCCAGGTTGTACTGGGCGCTGAGGCGGGGAACGTATGCTGAACTGGGCTGGAAGCTGTTCTGTAACTGACCGCAGCCACCCCAGTCGTCCAGGGTGGTGTCTTCAAACAGTTTGCGCCCGCGGGGGAAACCTTTATCGAGAAATCGCTGTACTGCCCGGTTGACCTCCTGTTCGCAGGCGGCAGATTCCGGGTCAGCGCAGCCCTTCCTGGCGATCCTTCCCGCCTGGCGGCAACAGGGAGTAAAGTTGGCCGTGGCCTCGGGGCAAGACCGGCCGCCGGAGGCATTGTTGGCGACCCGGGTAAAGTCCTCGAACAGTTCCGAGCTGCCGTGACCGGAGTAGACTTCCAGCAGTTTCTGGTAACGCGGTTCGTGCTCATCCAGCTGGCTTCGGAAGTCTCCGGTGAGGGGATTGGTATTTCCCCAGGACAGGCCGTGGGGTATGACCAGGCTGTCCAGGCCCCACTCATCGAGCTTGCGGAACAATTCGGTTGGCGACGAGGCTACCTCCAGGCAATCAGCGGGCAGTTCCGTGGATGGCGTATCGGGCTCACAGATGGGTGTTTTCCTGGACTCGTCCAGGTACCAGGCCAGGTCAGAAGCGTCGAACAGGCCCTCGAATAACCCCATGGTGCCCAGTAACAGGGGAGGCACCCCGGATAAGAGATTCTTCGGTCTGGCGGCGATCGGGCGTGTGGGGACCTGGCCTTCTTCCCAGGTCCGGAAGATCACGTTCCTGTGGCCGTAATGGCTGGGGACGTCATCCTTCGAGCCGTTGGTCCACTCCCAGCCGACGAAAGAAACCAGGTCGGGCGCGGCCGGGTCTCCGGCTTGCGAATTGCAGGCCCTGATGCTCGATACGGTGCCCGCCCAGGCCCTGGGTGTCAGTCCCTCGGCGTGATCATTGATGCTCCAGAAATCCAGGGCGGAACAGTATCGGGCGAAGTCGCAGGCATCCGCCGGCGTCACCACGCCGCCGCCTTTGACCAGTGAGGTGTTGAAGAGATACGCGTCGACAGAGTAGTTGGTGTGGGTGTGTAGATCGCCGAACAGAATCAAGGATTCTTGTTCAGCTGACCGGGCGCCTCCAGGGGATGACTGGACGGACCTGGGGCCCTCTACAACAGGTTGCGAACCCCACGGCTCGCCGAGCCAGGCTTTTCCCACCACGTAGAAGAGAGCCAGCACAGCCAGGACCGACGCCACGAAA
>JAACFI010000105.1 GCA_009937575.1 Haliea sp. | reverse complement strand
CTCAGACTGCCCCCACCGCCATGCAGTCTGCGGGTTAGAGACTATCTACAGAGACTAACTGCAGAAACCCCGCAAGGCCAGGTATTCAGCGGATTTTTACATTTCAGGGCACTGGCAACCTTGACCGGGAGAAGGAGATTCTGAGGTGGAAATTAGCGGTTATCTCCAACCACGATTTCGCCAGTCAAGGGTTACCAGGAACAGCCTTCTGTCCGGTTCAAAGAAGAATCCGGTGGCGTTTGTGAGCAGGGCATTGCCTTTGAAGGTAAGGACGTGGGCTGCGGAAAGCAGCAGCCCCGCCAGTGATCGCGGCACCCACTTCGGTCATAAGCTTGGGCTGGGCGCCCTTGTTGAGCCCGAAACAGCTGTTGGCTGCCGAGGGCCGCGCGAGCGGTATTACAACACGCCGGTTGCTACCCAACAGCGCCGGCTCGCGCTATTGTAGGCAAAGTACCAGCAAAGACCGGTGATCCCCTATGAACGCCATTGTCGATGTCCAGTCGGTTGAGTACCACGACAACATCTACGCCCGCTACGCTACCCTGCGCGAGCAACACCCCGTGTTCCACGACGCCAGCCGTGACATCTGGATGATCAGTCGTTACGACGACGTGCGCCGCCTGCTGCGCCACCCCGAGGGCACGCTCAACGGTGAAACCGGCCACAGCTATATCCCCTCACTGGCCACCACCGACGGTGAGTTGCACCGCACCATCCGCACTGCGGTGATTCCGGAGTTCTCCAGGGGCGTGGTGGCAAACCTGGAACCCATGATCGCATCCATCCTCGATGAGTTGTTCGCTGACCTGACCGGCGACGGCGAGATCGACCTTTACAGCAAGGTCATTCTGCGCCTGCCGCAGCTGTTCATGACCCGCTTCCTGGGCTTCCCCGAGTCCCAGACCGACCACTGGTACGCCATTGGCGAGGTGCTGATGGGGGTCGACCCCGTATCCGGTGAACAGGGTCATCCAGAGGTGCAACTGAAAGTGCTGGATGAGTTCGCGGACATGATCGAACAGGTCCTGGAGGAGAAGCGCAGCCTTCCCGGCGACGACCACCTGAGCTGGCTGGTCGGCCGCGAGGCCGACGGCACACTCACCACGGAGGAGGTTCGCATTTTCGCCAACTGCCTCGGCTTCGCTGGGGTGGACACTACCATCAACCTGCTGGGCAACGGCACCGGGCTGCTGGCGAGGTTCCCGGCGCAGCGCCGCAAACTCATCGAGAATCCGAATCTGCTGGATGGTGCCATCGAGGAAATGCTACGCATGGAGCCCCCGGTACAGGGCCTGCCCCGGCGGCTGACCGAGGATCTGGCATTGCACGGCACGGTTATCCCGAAGGGTGCCGAGATCAGCCTGTTATTTGCCAGCGCCAACCACGACCCCGAGCACTACATAAATCCCGAGGATTTCGATATCGAGCGGGCCAACAAGGACCAGCTGGCGTTCGGGTTCGGCTTGCACAAGTGCATCGGCCAGCACGTGGCGCGGCTGGAGGCCAGGGCTTATTTTCCGAGGTTGCTTGAAAAGTACCCGAACTACGAGATCACCGAGGCCCGCTGGCGGCTATCGCACTGGGCGCGGGGGTTTGCGGCGTTGAAGATCCGACCCTGATACGCCGAGTGTCCTTGAATGAGCTATCAATCGGCAGCAGCGCCCGCAACTCCTGTGACTGGGCGATGCCTCAATGAGCCCGGGCACGGTCAAAACCATGGTGGAAACCATTTCCCAGGGGATGAAAGTGTTGCGCAATGGCGAGCTCATTCGCGTGCCTCCCAGCTTCGAGGCACGCAGTATCGATTTCGGCACCGGTCCTGTTCCGGCCTCCGTTATTCCCTGGGGAGACCTGGCCACTGCGTACTGGCAGACTGGTATTCCCAACATTTCGGTCTACTCCCGGCGTAGGGTCAGCAAAGCGACCGACCTGATCCCTCCCATTATTCAAACCGTGATGAAGTCCGGCGCGCTACAGCGCCTGGCCAAGCAGCGGATTGAACGGCGGGTGACAGGGCCTGATGAAGCGAACCGGGCCAGGCGTCCAACCCATGTGTGGGGGGAGGCCAGGAATGCCAACGGCGATAGCGTGACCTGCAGGATAGAAACCCCCAATGGCTATACCGTTACTGTGGATTGTAGTTTTATGACAGCCGGCACTTGTTCCAGATCAATGCGCGGACGAATTTTGCAGTGTTTAATCTAACCTGAGTTATTATCGGTTGGGCATAGTATGGTCAAGGTCGTTGCGGGTGCCGGTCGGGCTTCCGACCCCGGAGAAAGCGGTAAGGTATTCCTGGTAGGAGCGGGTCCCGGAGACCCGGAGTTGCTGACGGTTAAGGCCTACCGCCTGTTACAGAACGTCGATGTCGTGGTATACGACCGCCTGGTCTCCCGGGATATCCTCGACCTGGTACCGCGGGGGATAGAGTGCCTCTCGGTGGGCAAGGAACCCGGCCACCATTGTGTTCCACAGGATAAAATCAATGAGTTGATTGTCGCGCTGGCCCTCACTGGCAAGCGGGTGCTGCGTCTAAAAGGTGGCGATCCCTACGTTTTCGGGCGCGGGGGTGAGGAAGCGGAAGTGCTGGTAGAGGAGGGGATACCCTTCGAGGTCGTACCCGGCATTACCTCCGCCGCCGGCGCATCCACCTACTGTGGTATTCCGCTGACCCACCGCGACTACGCCCAGTCTGTCACCTTCGCCACCGGACACCTCAAGGACGACAGCCTTGACCTGGACTGGCCCTGCCTGGCCCGCGCCAACAGCACGGTGGTGATCTACATGGGAATGTCCAACCTGGCGGCCATCGCCGGCGCCCTGGTTGCCCACGGCCGCTCCTCGCAAACCCCGGTGGCGATTGTGCGGCGTGCGACGCGGCCAGACCAGGACGTGGTGGTTGGCACTCTCGATGATATCGCGGAGCGGGCTGCCGCCTGCGGGATGCGCTCGCCGGCACTGATCATCGTCGGAGAGGTGGTAGCACTCCACGAAACGCTGTGTACGGAAGAGTGCCAGCCGGAGCCTCACCGGTCGGCCTTGCCGCTGGCGCTGGTGCGCGGCTGAGCACTCAGTGACTGGTGCCCGCCTCGTAGTGGGTCTTGTTGTATACGTTGTACTTGCCCGACGGTTTGCTCATGGGAATGCGCTTGACCTCTTCCAGGCTTTGCGCGTCGTAAACGATCACCGCACCGTCCACGTCCCAGATACTCAGTAGCGCGTATCTGCCATCCCGGGTGAACTCCACGTGGGCCGCGGTCTTGCCCGGCACCGGCGCCAGGGTTTTCACCAGCTCCAGGCTCTGTTTGTCGAATACATGAACCTTGTCGCGGTTGGGGCCGAAGAATACGTCCACCCAGGCGTAGGGGCTCTGGTCGTGGCTGCGCATGAAAAATCCCGGGCCCTCGGTCTCCAGGGTTTTCAGTACCTGCCAATCCTGCATGTCGATGATGGAGACGGCGCCGGAGTTGAGGTTGGGGGTGGCCATCACCGTGGTGTCACCATACCGCCAACTGATGCCGGAGCCCAGGTGGGGCATGCCGGGAATCGCCAGGTCGGCCAGCTTGCGGCCGCTGTCCAGGTCGATCACCCTGCCGGAGACGGCGCTCTCGCTAACCTCGCTACCGGCGGGCCGGGAGGCACCCATTACCACGCTGTATTCCTGGTTGAAGAAAAAATCGTCAAGGTAGTCTTCCAGCTTGATGCGCTTAACCCGTGGATTGTCCGGCGCAATGTGCCCGTAGGGAATCTCCAGAATCTGGGGAATGTCCTTGAGCGCGACGATGAAGCTCTCCCGGGGCGGGGCGGTATACACCGCGCTCACCCGCGAACTGTTGCCCGCTCCGTCGGTCATCGGCAGCACCGCCAGCGGCGACAGGTCGTCGGCGCTCAGCAGCACCAGGCTGTGGGGCAGGTAGTTGCCCACCGCCACATACTTGTTGTTGAAGGACACCGCCGCGTTGCGGGTATTGATGCCGGCCCGTATCTCCGCCACGACTTTCAGGTTGTAGATATCGAACTTGGAGATCCAGCCGTCCCGGGAAGCAAAAAACACGTAGCGTCCGTCGCTGCTGTACTTGGGGCCGCCGTGCAGGGCGTAGCGGGTCTGGAAGCGGTAGATGGGCTCGAAGCTGTCGCCGTCCAGCAGGGTGGCGTGGTGGTCCCCCTGTTCCACCACGATAAACAGGTTCTGTAGGTCCGCCTCGAATACTGGCTTGTCCCCCAGGGAGCCCTTGGGGTGGTGCACCACGTGGGAGGCGCGAATGTCCGCCAGGCCCCAGTTGGGTTCCTCAGCCGGGGGCTGGTAGATGAAATCCGCCAGCGCATCCAGCTCGGCGTCGTCCAGCTGCCCGGAGAAGGCCGGCATCTGGGTCAGTGGCCGGCCCTGACCGATGACCTCCAGGGCGGCTTTCTTGCGCAGCCGGCTGAGGTTCTGTGGCAACAGGGCGGGACCTATCCCGCCGAGGCGCTGTGCCCCGTGGCAGGCGGCGCAGTGCCGCTGGTAAAGCGCTTCTGCGGCTTTGTCCAGGCCACTGGCGGAATTTGCGGTGCCCAGGGCGAACAGGCCCGCGGCGATACAGTACTTGAGTGCTTTCATCCGGCCTCAGCTGATCTGGGATACGGGAATGCGATCCCGGTGGTAGGGGGTGACCTGTAAACGCGCTTCCGTGCCGTCAACGCCAATTTCCTTGTCACTCAGGTAACAGGCGGGGTCCTCCGCCCAGGGGTTGCCGGTGAGCTGGTAGGCCCGCACCCGGGTGTTGCCGCCGCAGATCGCGCGGTAATCGCAGGCTGCGCAGCGTCCCTCCAGCGGCCGTGGATTGGACTTCAGGCCGTCCATCAGCGGGTCGCTGCGGTCCTGCCAGATCTCCGAGAAAGGGCGTTCCTTGACGTTGCCCAGGTGGTAATCCCACCAGAAGGTATCCGGGTGCACATTCCCCAGATTGTCGATGTTGGCCACGTTGACCCCGGAGGAGTTGCCGCCCCAGTGTTCCAGTCGCTGGCGCACCAGCTGTTCCAGTTGCGGCGCGTGCCGACGCACCCAGTAGAGCAGATAGACGCCGTCGGCATCGTTGTTGCCGGTGACGAACTCCTTGTTGCCGCCGTTGCGGGCGTCCTTCCAGGCGGCCTCGAAAATCGTGTCCATGGCCCAGCGGGTGATACGGTGCACCACGTCGTCACCGCGGTGGCGATTGCCCCTGCCGGCGTAGTTGAGGTGGGACAGGTAGAACTTGTCTACCCCCTCGTCCTCGGCCAGCTGCAGCAGTTCCGGTAGTTCTTCCGCGTTGTCCTGGGTGAGGGTGAAACGCAATCCCACCTTGATGCCGCTGTCCTGGCACAGCCGGGTGGCGGCCAGGGAGGCATCGAAGGCGCCCCGCATCTGGCGAAACTCGTCGTGGGTCTCGCCCATGCCATCGATACTGATACCGAGGTAGTCGAAGCCCGCCTCGCGAATGGGTTCGATGTGCTTCTGCTCGATCAGCGTGCCGTTGGTGGACAGTCCGATGTAGAAGCCCAGGTCCTTGGCACGGCGCGCGACTTCGAAGATGTCCGGACGCAACAGGGGCTCCCCGCCGGACAGGATCAGGCCAGGTACGCCGAAGGTCTTGAGTTCGTCCATCACCGCGAACACCTGTTCGGTGCTCAGCTCCCCGGGAAAATCCGTGTCGGCACTGATGGAGTAGCAGTGTTTGCAACACAGATTGCAGCGGCGAATCAGGTTCCATATCACTACCGGGGCCCGCGGCTTGCGCAGGGGCGGCGCCGACGCTGGGTCGGCAATGGTGTGCATGAATTGGGAAACGCGGAACATATCAGTCCTCCCGTCGCAGGCGAAGCCCGGTTTTTTTCAGGATGCGGGTGCTTTTCAATGCTGTGTGGTCCCGGTAGGCGTCGCCTACGCGCTGCCTGAGCACGGCGATTTTTTGCTGCACCTCGTCCTGGCTGCGCCCGTGTACCATCACGAACAGGTTATAGGGCCAGCCATCCCGGCGGGGGCGACGGTAGCAGTGGCTGACGAAATCCAGTTCACCGAGTTCAGTGCCGATCCGGGTTACCTGGTCGTCGTCGATATCCCACACCACCATCAGGTTGTGGCTGTAGCCCAGGGCGTAGTGGTTCGGAACCACGCCGATACGGCGGATGGCACCGTCGTCCAGCATTGCCTGGATGTGCCGCATAAGGGTGTCTTCCCCGATATCCAGGTCGTAGGCGAGGTCGCGGTAGGGATAGCGGCTGACTGGCAGGCCCTCCTGAAGGGCCAGCACGATAAGCCGGCGTAGCTCGCCATCTGTCTCAGGCTGTAAGGCGCAATCCAACATAGAACTCCTGTTCCTTGGGCAGGTTGAGACCCGGGCAGTCACTGCGGGCAACGATATCGTCAAAAGTGGCCTCCAGTTCTTCCAGGGTCTCCGTGGCGAGGACGAACCACATGTTCCAGTGGTGGTCGCGCCGGTAATTGTGGGCCACCTCCGGGCAGGCATTCACCAGTTCGGTGACTTCCTCGAAGCGTTCTTCAGGCACATGCAGAGCGCACAGGGAAAAGGTGCCTCCCAGCTGCTCGATGTTGAACAGGGGGCCGAAGCGGGTGATCACGCCGCGTTCCAGCAGGCTCTCCACACCCTCCATCACCTCCTCTGGCTGGCAGTCCAGGCGTGCGGCGATATCGTCGAAGGGGGTGGAGGACAGGGGAAAGTCGCCCTGCAGGGCATTGATCAATCTACGGTCGAAATCGCTGAGGACCTGGGCGGTCTGGTGCAGTGCGCCGGTTCTAGACATAGACGGCACCCCGCTGCTTGAAACACTTGCTGGAGAACAGCACCTGGTGCGGGTAATCCAGTCCCCGGCGGGAGACGATATCCTCCAACTGGGCGGTGACCTCCTCCCGCGAGGTGCCGTGGATCATGCAGAACAGGTTGTAGTTCCAGTACGGCGGACGGCGCGGGCGGCGGTAACTGAGGGTCACGCAGGGCTCCTCGCCGAGCTCGTTGCCCACGCGGTCCACCCGGTCATTGGGTACGTCCCACACCACCATGGCGTTGGCCCGGTAACCGAGCTCCCGGTGCTTGAGCACCATGCCAAAGCGCTTGATGTTGCCGCTGTCTTGCAGTCGTGCGATGGCGTCGATCACCTGCTGTTCGCTGGCGCCCAGCTGGTCCGCCAGGGCCAGGTAGGGGCGCTGCACAATAGGCAGGCCTTCCTGCAGCGCGCGTTGGACGCCCAGCAGGAGCAGCGGATCGGTCATAGCGGAAACCCCAGATCGATGTGGTAGGCCTGTTCCATGGGCAGGTCCAGCATTGGATAGCCGGTTTTCCGCTCGATGTCGGCCAGGCTCCCGGTCAACTCCTCGCGGTTGCGCCCGGTAATCACGAACCACAGGTTGAATTCGTGCTCGCGCAGGTAGTTGTGGTTGACCCCGGGCACAGCGTTGACCAGTTCGGCGGTTTCCCGAATATGTTCCGGCGGGACTGCCAGGGCGGCCAGGGTACTGGCACCTACCGTGTTCGGCTCAAACACAGCACCAAAACGGCTGATGACGCCCTCGGCGTCCAGTTGCTGCAGTCGCTCCAGCACCGCGTTCTCGCTCATTCCCAGGTGCTGGGCGATGACGGCGAAGGGCCGCTCCTCCAGCGGGAAGCCCTTCTGCACCTGGTTTAACAGGGCGCAGTCCAATGGGGAGAGGGCTTTCACAGGCCCGTCCTCCCCGCGCGATTGGTAAAAAATATGCCGCTGGGCTTGCCCGCCGGCAGGGTTTTCTGCAGGCTCGCATTAGCCGTATCGAAGATTTTCACCTGGTCCTCGTCGCGCACGGAGATCCATACCTTCTCTCCGCGAGGGGTGAATTCCATGTGCAGCGCACCCTTGCCCACGTCCAGGGTGTGGACCACCTGCATGGTGGGTACGTCGATGACCTGGATCCACTGGTTGTCGGGATAGGCGAAGTTCACCCATACCTGGCGGCCATCCGGGCGGGCCATCACGAACACCGGCTGACCCTTGACCTCGATGCGTGCCGCCTCGCTCCAGTTGTCCCGATTCACCACCAGCACCCGGTGGTGTCCTACCGCGGGAAGGAAGGCGTGCTTATCGGTCATGGCCCAACCCTCCAGGTGAGGCATCTTGTACACCGGCAGGCGCTCCTCGCCGCGGCCGTAATCCGGCAGCACCTTTTTTACCCCGTCCTCCGGCTGCCACAGGTCCAGCATGGCCAGGCCGTCCTCGCCAAACAGGCCAGCCATATAGGTGCGGCCATTGGCCGAGATCAGACCGTCGTAGGGCATGCTGCCGATGTCCTCGAACTTTTCGATGGCGGGGCGGGTGGGGTCGGACATGTCCACGATCCAGATCTGGTCGGCGTTGAACAGGCTGTAGACGAAGCGCTGGCCGGGTGCGTCCACCAGTCCCACGGTTTTTGAGGCCTCGCCATCGGCCTGCGCCCTGGCCGGGATGTCCGCCACCAGGCTGAGGTCGGCGGTGGAGAAGACCTTCACCCCGCCGGGTTCGTAGTTGGATACCGCCACCAGGCTGCCATCCTGGGAAATGGCGCCACCGATTGCATTGCCTCCCTGGATGATACGCTTGTCGATCTTACCGGTAAGCAGGTCGATCTTGGTCAGGCCACCGTCGCGGCCGAACACGAAGGCGTAGCGAGCATCGCGGGAGTAGACCGCAGAGGCGTGGGACAGGTCACCCAGGCCCTCGATGCGGTGCAGTATGGAATCATTGGAGTGCTCCACCACCAACACGCTGCCGGAGGCACGCTCGATGACGATACCCAGATCGCCGGTACCGCGCAGCTGTGCAGAGTGGGCCGGCAGGGACAGGCACAGCTGAATCGCCAGGATGAGGCGCGCCAGGCGTTTCATTGGGGCGGGCCCTGTTGCAGGTAGCTCACCAGGAAGTCGATCTCGTCGGGTTGCAGGATATTTTCCCAGGGGGGCATCGCCTTTTCCGGTACGCCCTTGCTGATGACCTGGCGCAGGTAGGCGTCCGGCTTGCCCGCCAGGGCCTCCGGTAGCAGGGATGGTCCCAGGCCGCCCTTCAGGGTCATGCCATGGCAGGAGCCGCAATCCTGGTGCAACAGGTACACCAGGTCAGCCTGCCGTTGCTGGCTCAGGGATTCTGCCTGTATTGTGCCGGCCGCCGTGATTAGCAGCACCAGGCACGATAAGATACGTAGCACGATTTGCCACCCGATATTCACCTGATCATTGGAGTAATTCTAGTGTGCTCATCCTACTGCCGGAGGGTGACGGCGGCATTGATCTAGGTCATGCACCGGGGCGTTGGAATTCTGATCAAAAGTCCTTTTAATACATAGGGATAAAGCGTTGTGTCGGGCCGGTTCAGGCGCCCTGGGAGGGCGTTTTGGCGGGCGCCACCCCCAATTCACCCAGCGTCCTGGCCATGTCCTCTGCCGAGGTTTTTGGCGCTATGTCCTTGTCTATTTTCAGGATTCGACCGTCCTTGCCGATGTAGAAGGTGTTCCTGTTGGCCATGCCGAACATGTTCAGCACTCCGTAGTTTTTGGCAGCTGTTTTTTCCGGTTCTGCTATACACAGGAACCCATGCCATCTCGTGTTCAGTGGCTTCCCTGCTGGTTGAACTGTGAGCTCGCCGACTCTGCGACCGCGCGCCCTTCCCGGCGAAAAGAGGCAAGAGCCTGCCCGCTTTATCGGGTATGTCTCGGGCGGTGCCCGGGATGGTGGTGCGAGTAATGGGAGGGTAGGGATATCCTGTTTCTGCTTGCGAAGATGAGCCAATATACTGTCAATGATGTCCTGCTCCGGTAAGCCCTGGCGCTTGAGGCAGCGACCTACACGTTGATTGATCAGCTGCCCCAGATCCTCCAGCTCACTTTTATCCGGAGCTTTGACGCGCTGGAATCGAGTGGCCGGTTGTCGCGATAGACGTAATAAATCATGGTGGTCTTGCCTTGGGTCTCCATCGTGCGGAACGAACCAGATTGGGGCAGCAGCTCGATGCATGCCACGTCTAAAGCGTGCAGTAAAATTGCTACGGAAAATCAGATCTGCTTGGCGTGTTCCTTGATGATTCCCTGTAGATTTCCCGTTTTCAGGGAAGCTCCCTGAGACGATCCCTGCTGAGACTGCCTCCACCGCCATGCAGTCTGCGAGTTAGAGTCTCTCCCCGGAGACTGACCGCAGAAATTCCGCAAAGCCCGCTATTCAGCAGGCTTTTGCATTTCTGGGGTTAGCGTAACAGTGACTGGGAGACCGGCTGTCAGGGCCAGAATTTCCCGTTTTCTCTAGCGGCGCTTTCGCCAGTCAAGAATGGGTGACTTGACTCAGTCGAACATCGCACAGGCTGTTGTCAGGAATGCCACTGAGCGTGCCAGATCGTCTACAGTGAGACCTCCCGAGCTTTGTACCAGCAGACCATCCAGTGTGTGGGCATCTCCCCGTGTCATATCGCCGTTGCTGACCGCCTTTTCGATGGCGCCACCGGCCTGCTTAAGCAATACCTTGATCTGCCGGATATCCCTGTTGATCACTGCCAAATCGGTAGTCTGGTCTAGAGTGCTGGCATTAGCACCGCGCGCCTCGGCGGCGCAGATCGCGTCGCGTGCCAACAGGTCCAGCCGAATGGGTTTGAAACGCGCGATACCACCGGTAATGTCCGGCGTTAAATCCGGATACATCGCCTTACCCACGGCACGACGTAAGGGCGAGTGGGCGACATAGATACTGCCATCGGCAGCCACGACACTCATGGCCAATGAATCTTCCCGGCCCTCGGCGAAGTAGCGCAGCTTACCGGTTTCCCGGTCAAGCAGGCCCATACCCATATGCAACATCAGGGTCCTGCCCAGTATTTTTTTACCACCACCGATCATAACAACCACACCATTGGCGGTTACCGTTGCCGTCAAGGCGTTTGATTGCACATCGACGTTGGCATAACCGTCGAAGCCCGTGAGTTCAGCTATCCACGCCCTACTGCCGTGGTCACCGTTGTCGATCAACTGGATCACGTCATTGGCGGTGACGGCATACAACTCATTGTTATCCGGCGCCACCGTGATAGAACCCACCAGGGGCTCGCCCACATTCACTCGCCAGACCTCATCCAACTCGCTATCCAGTGCGATAACATGGCCCTCGTTATCAGACACATACAGGCGATGGCCGTCGGCGCTGAGCGCCGGTGTTGACCCGGTGCCGCCCTGGAAGGTCTTGCGGTTCAACACCTGGAATTCCAGGCCACCGCTGCCGTCATCCACCAGGTCGAGGGCGTAGATTGCGCCCAGTTCGGACCTGCCATCTTCGGTACCATCCTCTGCGTCTGGCGCAGTGGCGGCCATATAGATACGGCTGGTATCAGGATCGATACTGAAAAAGTTGGTCACGATACCGCCGCCACCATAGATATAATTCACGGCGGATGAGAACAAGCTCAGGCCTTCATCGGTTTTACCAAAGGCTTCATCCATCAGCGGGTCGACCCTGTTGAGGATAAACTTGGGTATGCTCGTCCCCTTGCCACTGATGGCGGGCGCGCCGGGTATTTTCCCGATAGCAGCCATCAACTCACCGGTCTTGCGGCTGAAGGCAAACAATCCTCCGGCTTTGGTAATCGATACCAGCGAGTCTGTCGCCGGGTGATAGTTGAGGCTGTGAAATTTGGTCTTGTCTTTGTCACCGGAGTCCGCGGCAGTGAGCTTCAAACCGGTGGCTTTACTCCATATGGTTGAGCCGTCCGGTCGCAGGGCCATGACACGGTTATAGCCGACGATATAAATGATTTGCGACCCTGGGTTTTCAGGGTCATTCAATATGAAAGCCGGGCTGCTTGCCTGTATCTCATTGTCGGCAGGTATCGTCCAACGTCTCTCGCCGGTCTGGCCATCGAGTGAAATGAGCACCACGCGGTCACCGTGGTAGAACTGCGGGCTGAAGTAGAGATTGCCCTGGTTATCAAAGAGGGGGCCATTACCCACGAAGTACCCGGGCTCTGCAACCCAGTCCAGTTCAAACATCGGCGCGGCAACGCCCCAGACACTATCCGAATTTGCCACATCAACGTGAATAGCATGCCAGGTGGTCGGTTCGGGGATGACATCATAGCTGTGGTCGCCTGCAGCACGCGCACCGACTGGCTTCCACTGCGTTTTTGCAGGTGGGCCAAATACCCTGGGATTGTGAGGCCGGCCTTCGTCAAAGAAAATTTTAAACACTGCGAAGCCAACGATTGCTATCAGTAGCAAACTGATCACTTTCCAGGAGTTCCTTTTCAAGGCGCTTGTTTCCATATTCACCACTTTCCTGTATCGGGTTGCCAGCTGGCTGGTCGATTCATATCGTCGATGGAGCGGTAGGCCCTGTCGCTTATGAGGTAACCCAGTCCCATCTGAGAAAAGCGTAGGGCGCAAATTCAATGGGTTCTACTTCCGCCAAGAGCTTCCCTTTCAACATGCTGTTGTCACCTACGGAATAGAAGCCGCCCAGCATGCGTTTCACTGGCACTTCGTGCCAGGGGTCGAACTCGGAGGGGGTCAATTCGATTTCCACTTCCGCGAAAGTGAACGTCTTTGGCCTGAAGACCGTTTCTCCCTGGATTAAGCGCGGCGGGTAGTCAAATGCTTCGCCAGCCACCGGAGAGGGTGCATGTTTGAAAGTAAAGCCAAAGTAGCTGTATTCCCCTTCCGGGTTCAAACCAAAGCGCAGAAGGTCATCCATTGCCGAGTTGTCGTTGATCTTGCCCGTCAGCTTTGCCTTGACTTGCATGAATCGAATGCCATGCCGTTCTGTCCAGCCCTCAACTCTGTCGCCATCACGCTGGAATGCAATATTCGCCATCTTCTTGGGGTAGCCCCAACTTTCTCGCCCACCGGCCATGCCCATATCGTTCGTTACCGGCATGGAAAGGCAGTAAAACCCCTCCTGACCTTCAAAGCTCGCCCTGATCAAGAGAGCAGACTCCAGATATGGAAGACTAAAGTTGGTGGAAGGGTAGTTGGC
>JAACFI010000449.1 GCA_009937575.1 Haliea sp. | reverse complement strand
GGTAGCGTTCCGCCAGCGGCGGTATGAAGTTGCGGTAAAGATATCCCCAGGTGGGCTCGCCGTGCAGGCAGATCACCACCTCTCCGTCCCGGGGGCCCTCGTCGACATAGTGCTGGCGGAATCCCGCAGCTTCGGAGAAATTGGGTTCGAATGGCCAGGTACCGTCGAAGGTTTCATCTGCAGGAATCATGGTGCTGCTCTCGTCTGTGTGGTCGGGACATTGAGTATAGACAGAATAAGGATTACTGCTGCCCGTCACCCGTCAGTCCGTGTCGCTCGTGCCACTCGGCCAGGCTGCCAATATCGGGGAACCCCTCGAATGTCTTGTCTCCAGCCTTCCAGGTGCATGCTTTTTCCTCCTTCAGGGGATTTCCCCTCGACTATAATCATTCCATGGATGAATTACGCGATGATGAACGCAGACAACTTCTCGAGGAGTATAGCGCTCTGTACGATCGCCAGCGCAGGTCTTTGATAGAAATTGCGATCGCTATAGGCTTCATCTGCCTGCTGGCCGGGTTTTTCGCCGGTGCGGCGTGGCAGTGGAAGCGTTTCCACGACGTTCACCCCCTGGTGATCGAAGTGCCGGAACCTTAGGAGTCCGGGATGTGTTGAGGCGGCAATTTCTAGCACTGGCGGCCCTGATGGTGAACGCGCGGGTGGGGGCAGTCGGTCCTGGGGGAGGTGAATCAACAGTGACACTATTCCTGGCTGGCGACGTGATGACCGGCAGGGGCATCGACCAGATCCTGCCGCACCCCTCGTCGCCGGAAATCTACGAACAGTGGTTGCGCTCTGCCAGGGAGTACATCGAGGTGGCGGAGCATGTAAGCGGTCCGATTCCCCGGGAGGTCGACTACCCCTATATCTGGGGTGACTCATTAGCAGTTCTTCAAGCTGCGCAGCCCGCGGCCCGCATCATCAATCTGGAAACGGCGGTGACCACCAGCGACGATCACTGGCCGGGCAAGGGCATTCACTACCGCATGCATCCCTCCAACCTGCCGGTGCTGACTGCCGCTGGTATCGACTGTTGCGTGCTGGCCAACAATCACGTGCTGGACTGGGGTTACGATGGATTGGGAGAGACACTGGCGACCCTGCGCGGTGGCGGGATCGCTGTAGCGGGTGCTGGTGAGGATCGCCCCAGTGCAGCGGCGCCGGCGATCATCGATTTGGATATGGGTCGCCGGATTCTCCTATTCGCCATCGGCCACGGCAGCAGCGGCATCAGCCCGGGCTGGTCCGCCAGTGACAAGGAGGCCGGGGTGTGGCGGCTGGCCGCATTGTCCAGCAATGGTATCGATGAGGTTGGCGCCGCGGTGGCGCGATTCAAGCGCAGGGGTGATATTGCCATCGCCTCGATACACTGGGGGGGTAACTGGGGCTACGAGCTGGACCCGGATATGCGCACGTTCGCCCATGACCTGCTGGACCACGCCGGGATTGACCTTGTGCACGGCCACTCCTCCCATCACCCTCTGGGTCTGGAGGTATACAACAACCGGCTGATCCTCTACGGCTGTGGTGACTTCATCAATGACTACGAGGGTATTCGCGGTCACGAGCAATTTCGCAGCGATCTACGCGTGATGTACCTGCCGGAGATCGATGCGGACAGCGGGGAGCTGGTGGCAATGCGCATGCCGGTGTTTCAGAGCCACAAGTTCAGCCTGCGGCGTGCGCGGGACGAGGATGTGACCTGGTTGGCCCGGGAGCTGGATGAGCAGAGCCGACGCCTGGGCGATACCGGGATAGAGGCCGGGGCAGGGGAACTGGTGCTGCGCCGGGGATAGGGCATGATTGGCGCCCCGGGTCATGCCGCTGGCGCACGGGGCAATGTTCTGGATAGACCGTACCTAATATTCTGGATCTCAATCAGAGAGGGTACGAATATGCTGAATGAGATCCTGAATTACCTTAACACCAACGGCGGCCTGCTGGTCATCCTCAGCGTGGCCACTGCGTATTTCCTGTCCAGGTCTTTCTTTCGCCAACTGACGCCGGTCCGCAACCGGAGGCGATTGTAATGGGTTTTACCTTCCAATCAGGCGCACGGCGGCCTGGTGTTCAGCTGTTGGGTCATGTGGCGATCTGGATCGTTCTGGCCCTATTGCTGACTGTCTGACTTCTTGCCATCAAAGCGTCTCGGTGTAGCCCTTCGGCGGCGGATTCCAGCCGCGCTCCGTCGCGCTGTGACCGTCGGTGCGGTCGCCTTTCATCACGTCGGACATGGCCTCGTTGAGCTGTATGAATAGCTGCAGGTAGTCACGGCTGACCTTCTCCCCCTCGTCCATTTCGCGCCAGGTGCAGTACAGTTGCTCGTGGCCGGTACCCTCTGCCCGGTTGAAGGCATTTTTCAGCTGTTCCGCACGGAAAGGGTGAACGCCAAGTTCCCGCAGCACCTCGCCACCCAGGGCCAGGGCTGAATGAAAGGTCTCACTGACGATATAGTCGGCCCCCGCGTCGCGGAGTCGATAATGATGACCGCGGTCGTAGGCGCGAGCCAGGATCTTGAGGTGAGGATGCCGGTGCTTCAGGTGGCGCACCAACTCGACTGCCTGGTTCTGTTCATCGATGGCCAGCACAAACAGCGAGGCAGATTCGATACCCGCACTGTGTAACAGGTCCGGTCGACTGGCGTCGCCGAAGTAACTGCGGATGCGCAGCTCACGCATATTCTCGATCTGCCCGGGCTGGCGGTCCAGCACCACCGTCTCCACGCCGTTGGAGGTGAGCAGGCGATTGACGATCTGCCCGAAGCGACCGATGCCGGCGACGATCACCGGGCCCGTGGCGTCGATTTCGTCGGGTTCCGGCGGCGCGTCCTGCGCATCGTACCGCGGTGACACAAAGCGGTCGAACACGATAAACAATACCGGGGTCAGGAACATCGACAGGGCCACCACCAGGGCCAGTACCGGTGCCAGCTCGGGCGGCAGGGCGTTGTTTTGTACGCTATAGCTCAGCAGCACGAAGCCGAACTCCCCTGCCTGCGCCAGGCTGAGAGTGAACAGCCAGCCGTCGCTGCGGCGGATGCGAAAGATCATCGCCAGCAACAACAGAACCAGGCCCTTCAGTAACATGATCCCGAGGGTCAGCCCGAGTATCAGGCCCAGGTTGTCCACCAGCACCGGGAAGCGAATGCCCGCGCCGACCGTAATAAAGAACAATCCCAGCAGCAGGCCCTTGAAGGGCTCGATGTCGGTTTCCAGTTCGTGGCGGAACTCGCTGTTGGCGAGCACCACGCCGGCGAGGAAGGTCCCGAGTGCCGGGGACAACCCCACCATAAGCATCAACACCGCCACGCCGATCACCAGGGTCAGGGCCACCGCTGTGAATGCCTCCCGCAGTC
>JAACFI010000448.1 GCA_009937575.1 Haliea sp. | reverse complement strand
GCATTGCGCAGCGGCCCCACGTCAATCGGCTCCAGGTCCATCGATGCAACGATTTCAGCAATTTTCGCCTTCGCTTCACTACTGTCTCCAACCAGGGGAATGGAAACCGGTCCGCCGGTAGATTCCGGATCCACCATGGTGCGCCAGCCAAGTGTATTGAAAGCCTTTACGACATCCGCGCCGGGCACGACAGCCTGAATGATCTCGGCGTTGGACCCGTCGATCCCGATGCCCAGCTTGCCGTCGTCGCGGCGGACCAATGGATTCGTCGGATCGACGATGATTTTTCCGGAAAGATCGCCCAGGCTCGACACGATTTCTTTAACCCGCATGCCCGGGACCGCCAGTACAACGATTTCGGCTTTCACAGCTGCATCAATGGGCTTTGTAGCCTGGGCACCGTGCCCAGTTCTCTCTAGTAGCGCTACGACTTTTTCACTGCTCGGGGTTCTGGAGCCATATATGACCACATGTCCCAGGGCGGCGAACTCTGGACCGAGCGCTCCACCGACATCTCCTGTTCCGATCACGGCGATGGTGTCGGCCTGGATTGGAGACATCCAGATAGATAAACAGGCGACAAAACTAAGTATTTTCTTCATAAATCCCATCATGGGTGTGGCGAATTAATCATTAGCCGATCCTATCAGATTCTTGTTTCAGCTTTTTTATTTTACCTGGTCGATCCTGAATAATCCCATTATCATGCGGCCATCACAATGGATACATGCGCGTTGCCTGGGCGCACCATAAGATGCACCACGTGATGCGTTTTATAGCGACAGCTAGTTCTTCCAGAAAGTCTGCTTTCTCTTGCTCGGGCCCATTCTTCGGGAGTTATGGCAAATAGGATCGATGTCAATGATTCCAGCTAACATACACTTCGAGATCTACATATGCCCGCGCGACTGATGCTGGTGGTGTAGCTGGCCTCACGGGAAACTGTATACCTTAAAGTATCGCCGGCTAAAAAATGATTTATTATTATTCATATGTCGCCAATCTATTGAGAGAGTTTGAGAATGCTAGATCCAAATAACACGATACTCCTTTTAGATAAGTTGGAAGAGTTGGGATTTAATAATGATGCCTTTTCTGCTCTCCATCACTTTAAGGAAAAAGGCAGAGCAGATACCATCGCTGAACACCGCGCCTACTGCATAGAGACAGATAGTATCCAGGATGGAAGTGTTAACGCGAGGATCCAGCAACGCCTGAAATTGGTGCTGGAAGCCTATCAACTCGGCGGCTTCCAAAGTGGTAAAGCTGAAGTTTTTCGATGCCTGGCAGAGGCCGCCTACAACGAAATCACATCGAAACACCACGATTGATTCCAAGCACCTTTATAGTCCAATGATGTGGGGTGGGCCAACTGGCAGGTGATCAGTTGGTTATTCGTAATGAGCTTTGCATTCCAATTCGCGCCCTCGGACCACACGCTTCCCCTTGAGTGGTCCTTGCGTTTCGGTAACTACTGTATGCTGGCCCTCTTGGTGGTGGTCATCGTAAAAGTATATCACTACCCAATCACGCGTGCGATTTAACTCATGGGCTCTTCCTGTATTTGAAAATAGCGCCGTAAAGTGCCAGTCTCCCTCGATGGTGTGCATTATCGGCAACCACGCCACATGATCAGGGTTGAATCGCCTCGGCGCAATTGTGGGCAGTTGGCCGTGGTTTGCCTTGTCCCTGTATTCCCCATCTATCTGTAATAAGACGGCTACACTGGGGCCTGCTGATCGATCACGAATAAAAGTGGCACGGGGTCTGGCTAACATTGTCTCAAGTGCGGCGCGAATGATCTGGGACCGCCCGTGACTAACCCCGGATAGTTGCTCCAAGCGCCCTTCATGGGCAGCGATCTCCAATTCTTCCAGGGTGTCAATGCCCAGATCATCTTGAATGCGCTTTGCTAGTTTCGGGCCGATCCCGGGGAGGGTTTGGAATAATTTATCGGGCTCCAACTCGCCGCGAATGCGCTCTAGACGAGTGAACCTTCCACTGTGTAACAATTCTACAATGGCTGCAGCGATGCCCTTGCCAATATTTGGAAGCGCGACCAGGGCTTGCACCCCTCCACGTCGATAAATTTTCTCTACATCTTCCTCCAAACCTTCGATGGTATTAGCGGCTCGCTGATAGGCGGTAATACGAAAACGGTTTGCCTGCTGTTGGGCGAGAACCTCCGCGTATTCGTTTAACCGCTCGCTGATCAATCTATTGGACACTTTAGTCATAGCAAATATCATTATTTCCAGGTCGGAATTACTAAGGCCTCCACAACACTCTGCTCGGTACAAAACATATTATCTTAGCCGTTTGGCAAATTTGTACCCTAAGCGGAGTAGGGCTTGTAATAACTGATGAAACTCGACGCGATATTAAACTCACCTGATTGCAAAAGCTCTCCCCGGAGAACCGGTGGCCCCCTTGATAGGCATGGCGCCGAATACAAAGGCGAATTCATAAACACCCGCTTTTATCAGTCTGGAAAAATCCAGGTTCTCCATGATATAGATGCCGTTTTCAACCAGGAACTTCTGGTGATTGGGGGCAAAATTATCCGGGTCAGGGCCTGGAATAGCCTCTACTGCCCAGTTATCCGACCCAACCAAAACCACCTTTTTCTCCACTACCCAATCACCAGCGCGGTCCGACATGCCGGGTGTCCCGCTGTTGAATTTGGCATTGTCTTGTCCCCACAGTGAGCCCCACCCGGTATGATAAAATAGGGCGTCGCCCTCCTTGATATCGGCATCAGTCATGCCCTGTTTTTTCAGGGCACCTCGAATGTCTTCCAGGGAGAACTCTTCCGAGCGCTCCATCATACGACCCAGATAGCCAGCAATATCGATAAGGACGCCCCGAGTGAAAATAGGTGTTACCTTTTCCACTCCGAGTTTTTTGAAGCCGCGTCCAGTCGCAATATCCGCGTGCGAGTGCCCATTGTAGTAAATGACATCGTTAAGATCGCCGGGTTTGCCTTTGACTGTCCCCATGTGGCAGAGGGCGTCGAACTGCGTACCATCCTGGCCCAGATGTCCTGAAATAAACTCCTCGTTCCACACCAGCCTGTTCTTTCCCAAAGGACCCCAGCTTGGTGCACCTGGAATCGTGATAGTGAACTTGCGCGCCTGCGGCGTAAGACTGAACAGGGGCATATCTTCAGAGTAGACCCGGGTCATATCGTAAATGACCCCGCGTTCTATTAATGATGCGGCACCTAGTACTTTGGCCGCGTCGAGTCGGTTCAGGGCGCCCAGTTGGTCATCCGCACCCCACTCAGACGGCCACCAGCGTTCTGGCGTATAGCTTGCCGCCTCTTCCCCGGCAAACAATGGTGGTATAACTGACACACA
>JAACFI010000447.1 GCA_009937575.1 Haliea sp. | reverse complement strand
TGCAGGAAAAACTGCGCCGTGTCGGACTGCGTTCCATCGATGCGGTGGTCGATGTCACCAATTACGTGATGATGGAACTGGGCCAGCCCATGCACGCTTTCGACTTCAATAAGCTGCGGGGTGGTATAAGGGTGCGCACCGCGGAGCAGGGGGAGTCCCTGGAACTGTTGGACGGCCAGACGGTCGAGCTCAACAGCGACACGCTGGTCATTGCCGACCACGAGAAAGCCGTGGCGATGGCGGGCATCATGGGCGGGCAGGGTACTGCGGTCAGCGATACGACCAAGGACCTGTTTCTGGAGGTGGCCTTCTTTACCCCGGAATTGATGGCGGGCAAGGCTCGCTCTTACGGCATGCATACAGACGCTTCCCATCGGTTCGAACGGGGCGTGGATTTCAAGCTGCAGGTAACAGCCATGGAGCGAGCGACAGGCCTGTTGCTGGATATTGTCGGCGGTGAGGCAGGGCCGATTGTTGAGGAAGTGGCGGAGGAACATCTGCCGGCGCGCCCGGACGTCTACCTGAGAGCTGCGCGCATCGAGAAACTGTTGGGTTTCAGCCTGGAAAATACTGAGGTAGAGCGAATTCTCTCCGGACTCGGCCTGGGCGTTACTGCCACAGCTGAGGGCTGGACCTGCTCCGTTCCCAGCTGGCGTTTCGATATCGCCATTGAAGCGGATCTGCTGGAGGAACTGGCCCGGGTCTACGGTTATAACCGCCTGCCGGTCACCCGCATCCGCGCCGAACTGGTTATGCCCGCCAGGGATGAAACCCGTTTATCGGTACGCGCCCTTCGCGGGCACCTGGCGGCTCGTGACTACCGTGAAGCGATCACCTACAGCTTCGTGGATCCAAAACTGCAGCAGGTGTTCGACCCGGACCTGCAACCGGTGGCGCTCAGCAACCCGATCTCCGCCGACATGTCGGTGATGCGCACCAGTCTGCTACCAGGACTGCTGGGCGCGGTATTGCGCAATACCAACCGCCAGCAGCCGCGGGTGCGCCTGTTCGAAACAGGCCTGCGTTTCGTACCAGGGGAAGAGGGCTTGAGGCAGGTGCCTACCCTGGCAGTCGTTACCACCGGTGCCCGCTTCGAGGAGTCCTGGGCTGCTGGATCGGACAGCGCGGACTTTTTCGACCTTAAGGGTGATCTCGAAGGTCTGATGGCCCTGACGCGGTCACCAGGCGACTTCGGTTTCGAGCCGGCTTCACGGCCGGGGCTGCACCCGGGACAGACCGCGACGATAACCCGCAAGGGGCAGCCGGTGGGCTATCTCGGTGCCCTGCATCCGTCGGTAAGTTCCGACCTGGGGCTGTCGGCGCCCCTGTATGCCTGCGAAATTGACCTGTCCGCAGTACTGGATGGAGCGTTACCGGAATTCGCTGAAATCTCGAAATTCCCCGAAGTTCGCCGCGATTTGGCGGTAATTGTCGACAAGACCGTGCCAGCGGCGGAATTGATGGAAAATGTTCGAGACGTGGCGGGGACTTACCTCACTGACTTAAGGCTTTTTGATGTCTATGAAGGCAAAGGCATTGATCCTAAAAGAAAAAGCCTGGCATTGGGTTTGACATTCCGCGATCAATCACGCACTCTTGGAGATGAGGATGTAAATCTGGCAGTGGGTCAAGTTATTGATCTATTGGAAAAAAACTATAAAGCCGAGCTTAGGAACTAGGTAAACGGAAAAATGACCGCCCTCACAAAATCTGAAATGGCAGAACGCCTGTTTGAAGAGTTGGGGCTCAACAAACGGGAAGCCAAGGAGGTTGTTGAGCTGTTTTTCGAGGAAATCCGCGCATGCCTCGAAAACAACGAGCAGGTGAAGTTATCCGGTTTCGGTAACTTCGACCTGCGCGACAAGGCCCAGCGCCCCGGGCGCAACCCCAAAACCGGCGAGGAGATACCTATCTCCGCCCGACGGGTGGTCACCTTCCGGCCCGGTCAGAAGCTCAAGGCACGAGTAGAAGAATATGCTGGAACCGAGCCACAACAATGAGCTGCCGGCCATTCCCGGCAAACGCTATTTCACCATAGGAGAAGTCAGCGAACTCTGTGCGGTGAAGCCCCACGTGCTGCGCTACTGGGAGCAGGAATTTCCTCAACTCAAGCCCGTCAAGCGCCGCGGCAACCGCCGCTACTACCAGCGTGACGACGTGATGACCATCCGCCAGATCCGCAGCCTGCTGTACGACCAGGGCTATACCATCGGCGGCGCCAGGCAGCGCATGACCGACGAGGGGGAGGGTGCAAACCCCGCCGAAATGACTGCGGTGATCAAGCAAACCATCGAGGAACTGGAAGACCTCCTCAAGGTGCTGTCACCCGCCAAATAGCCTTTGTATCAGGCGCGGTATTGAGTATAATGCCGCCCTCGCCGCACTTGCTCAAAGTTCGGGCGACTTTCGGGGCGTAGCGCAGTCTGGTAGCGCACCACACTGGGGGTGTGGTGGTCGTAGGTTCAAATCCTGCCGTCCCGACCAAATTTTTTTGGGTGTATTCCGGTCACATAGGTAACAGATTATTCCGAGCACATAGGTAACACTTTTGGCTCTACCCAATTAACGGGGGATACCGGTATTCATCGACACCCTGTTGATAATGCCATCCCACCCACAGTGGGTCAGCACCCTCAACCGATAATTCTCAAAGTTCCTAAAACCATAGGCTCTTCTGGAGATCATTTCGCGAAGAATCCTGCGTAGATGCCGTTCATTGAGAACAATAATATGATCCAGGCAGTCTCGGCGTACGGACCCGATAACTCTTTCAACAAAGGGATTTTGCCATGGCGAGCGAGGCGCTGTGATAATCTCCTCGATACTCAGACTTCTGGTCCGTCGTTGAACTTTTTCACCATAAATCGCATCCCGATCACGCAACAAATAGCATGGAGCGGAATCAAACGGAAAGGCCTCCACCAATTGTTGCGCTGTCCACTGGGCAGTAGGATGTTCGGTCACGTTGAAATGCACAATCCTTCGGCGATCATGGTTGAGCACGATGAATACATAAAGCACTCGAAATCCAGCGCGATTGTGTTTACAGGAGGGACAAGATAATTAAAGCCAGTCGTCTACTTCCTGCCGCCCGATGATCGCCATGATCTCGACGGTTTCGCCGACGATACGATAATACACGCTTTCGGAGCCACACACGCTGCGCCGGTAGCCTTCACGTATATCAGTTGCAGGATACAAACGAGGTTGCTCTGCAAGCTGCTCGAAATGGTCAAAAAACGCGGCGTAGTATTTGTCTGCAGGCCCCAGCGTTCCAAGTCGACTTTAGCTTCTGGGGCGAGCCTATAGTTTCCCATCTTGCCGCGCTTTCTCTTTGAAACCGAACCTACCGCCTGAGACTGTGTTCAATAA
>JAACFI010000446.1 GCA_009937575.1 Haliea sp. | reverse complement strand
AAAGGGCAGATGATACGGGGAGGCGTGATCCATCTCTACTGGCTGGCCGGCGCGCTGCTGCTGGCCGCTACCCTGCTTGTCGCCCAACCTGACCTGGACCGGATGCAGCAACTTGCCGCGGAGCGCTACGGACCGGATACAGCCCGACTGGTGGCCCAGTGGCGGACCCTCATCGATGAAATGCAGACGCTGGAAGAACACCAGAAACTGGTCGCAGCCAACGATTTTTTCAACGATCGTATCGACTGGCTGCAGGATCCGGAAGTCTGGGGCAGCGAGGATTACTGGGCCACCCCTCTGGAAACCATGGGGAAACTGGGCGGTGACTGCGAAGATTTTGCCATCGCCAAGTACGCCACGCTGATTCTCGCCGGGGTGGATATCGACAAACTGCGCATCACCTACGTCAAGGCACAGCTGGGTGCACCCCATAGTCAGGTTCACACGGCACACATGGTACTGGCCTACTACGCCACACCCGGCGCCAAGCCGATGATTCTCGACAACCTGGTCACCGATGTCCTGCCGGCGTCCCGTCGACAGGACCTGACACCGGTTTATGGTTTCAACAGCCGTGGTCTATGGGTGGGCGGGTCGGCAAAACCTGCCACCACAGAGCCCGGTGCAAAACTGTCGCGCTGGCGCAACCTGCTGAAGCGGGCTGCGGCTGAGGGGCTGGGCTGATCCAGCAAAGCAAGGGAGCTGAATATGTCTCTATACAAACAACTCTGGCTGGCGATTATCTTCCTGCTTACCCTGGTGTTCGGGGGCAGTTTCCTGGTCAGCAGCCTGTCTTCGAAAGCCTACCTGGAGCAGCAGCTCGGCATGAAAAATGCTGATAATGCCAATGCCCTGGCTCTCTCCCTGAGTCAGCAGGCAGCGGATAAGGTCATGCTCGAACTGACCCTTTCTGCCCAGTACGACACCGGGTTCTACGAGTTGATCGAGCTGGCTGATCCCGAGGGCAGGATTACCCTTCGCCGCGAGGACGACCAGCCGATCAGCGATGCCCCGGCCTGGTTCATGCGCCTCTTTCCCATCGAGGTGGAGCCCGGTATCGCGGCGGTGCAGAAGGGCTGGCAGCAACTCGGTACCATCACCCTGCGCAGCCACTCCCGATTTGCCTACCGCGAGCTGTGGCTGAGCACCCAGAAGCTTGCCGCGGTATTCATCGCCGCCATGATTGTGGCGGGTCTGCTGGGCACCTACCTGTTGAAAATCATCCTGCGCCCTCTGGACGACGTGGTCGAGCAGGCAGGCGCCATAGCCCAGCGGCGCTTCGTCACCATCCCGGAGCCGAAAACGCTGGAGTTTCGCCAGCTCGTGAACTCCATGAACAGCCTCTCCGAGGGCATAAAAAAAATGTTGCAGCAGGAGGCCAGGCGATTGGAGAAGTGGCAAAGGGAGGCTCACCTCGACAAGGTGAGCGGTCTACTGAACCGCGAGCCCTTTATGCAGAGCCTGGCAGCCGCGCTGGAGAGTGACGATGTCGATGCCAGCGGCAGCCTCTGCCTGATCCGCATGCGCGGCCTTGCCCAGTTGAACCAGGTTTATGGTCGCAACACCATAGACGGGGTACTCCACGACGTGGGATCGGCGATATCCCGCATCGCCATGCAACACAGCCGCTGGGCCGCCTCCCGGCTAAACGGGTCGGACTTCGCCCTGCTGGCTCCCCGCGAACTGGAGGCAGCACAGGTCGCGAAGCAGGTGCAGGACGCCCTGTACGAGGCACTGGAGAGCCACAGTATCCGGGCAGAGGTCACGCTGCCGGGCGCAGCGACGGTATTTGTTCACGGCGACTCGGTCTCCGGGGTAATGACCCGCCTTGACGGTGCCCTGCTGTCAGCAGATCGGGAAGGGGGCGCCGGTATCAACGTGGCCCACAAGGGGGACATCCAGATGCAACCGGTCCGGGACCAGATGGACGAGTGGCGTGAAATCTTCGAGCGATCCTTTCAGGAACAGAACTTCACACTCGCTTCCTATCCGGTGATCGACCTGGAGGGCGAGCTCCTTCACCTGGAAGCCCCGGTGAGGCTTCAGTGGAATAAGGAAATCCTCGCTGCCGGCAGCTTCCTGCCCTGGATCAACCGCGTTCAGCTTTCGGAAGAACTGGACAAACGGGTGGTGGAGCTGGCCCTGGAAACGATTGCCAATGACGGGCAACCGAGGTCGGTCAACCTGTCAGTGGCTTCGGTAGTGGAGCCCGACTTCCCGGGCTGGTTGAGCGAACAGCTTTCATCCCACGAACCGGCAGCGGGTAAACTCTGGCTCGAGATACCCGAATCCATGGCATTCCGCCACCTGGAGAACTTTCGCCTGTTGTGCACCCGCGCCCGGGCCCACGGCTGCAAAGTGGGTATAGAGCACATGGGACACCAGTTGGCAGAGCTGGGCCAGCTGCACGATATGGGTGTGGATTACCTCAAGGTCGACGCCAGCTTCGTACGCGATATCGATCAAAATCCCGGCAACCAGACCCTGCTGCGTACTCTGTGTACTGTGGGTCATTCGATTGGTGTCATCGTCATCGCCGAATCGGTGCGCACGGATGAGGAGTGGTTGATGCTCCGGGAGCTGGGCATAGACGGTGCCACGGGACCCGGCATCCACCAGAGCTAGAAGGGGGACGGGGCTACCCGCTCAGTCCTCACCGATCAGGTCCAGCCTGCCACCGAGTTCGCTGCGCAGGCGCTGGCGACGCATGATTTTTTCCTGGGCGGAATCCGGCAGGTCGGTAAACAGGATCACACCCTTGTCGATCAGCAACTGCACGACGTCCTCCAGTACCCGGACAAAGTCCTGGTCGGTCTGGTCGATCGACTCCCGTCCCGCCTCGCCGTCCCCGAGGAACGCCGCGAGTTCAGCGCTTCCCTCGGGAACCTCTTCGTAGATGTCCACTGTGCTGTCGCGACTCACCGCCACGACAGCACCCGTCGCATCACGTTTCACATAGGGCATAGTAGTCTCCCCGGGTAAATCGCCTTCAGGCCGGGAATGGTAGCGACAGTCCTGGTGATCCGGGCACTGCGGATATCAGACATCGAGGTGCTCCGAATCGACCATGTGCTTGATGATATCGGCGACGTCACTGTAACCACCGGTCAGGTCGACGCCCTCGATGGTAATAGTCTGTTCCGAGCCACTCCCGTTGAATTTACCCTCGCCATCGGCGTCAACGGAAATCACCGTGTTCACGGAGTCGCCGGTCGCCACTGACTCGATGTGCAGGTACTGGGTGGCATCCGCCTCTTCCGGGATCAGGTCTCGCAGGGCGATGGCATCGTGATCGCCATCCTGCGTACCGAAGTTCTGTACTGTGTCATCTCCTCCAAGGTTATCCGGGTTCCACACGAAGATATCATCCTG
>JAACFI010000445.1 GCA_009937575.1 Haliea sp. | reverse complement strand
GCATGTATAACACTTCCCCCTGGAACTTGATGCTGTCAGTACGCGGCTTGGGGTAATAGTACGGGCCTGCGGTAATCGTGCGAAACGCGTCGCCCTCCTGCGGTCGGTCGCTGTCAGGCCGGGTGATATCGTAGCGGGTATAGATCTCGGTGTGGCGCCCCGTCCACATGCCACCCTGGAACACGAAGCCCAGGTCCTTACCGCCCACATCGTCGAAGTCCTCGTCGGAGTCGCGGTAGTAGCCGCTGGTATAGATGTTCCAGCCATCGCCCTCAAAACTGGACTCGAGAATACCCAGGTAGATATCGGGATTGGACTGAACGCTGAATGCCGCGTTGACCTGCCATGCCAGCTCGCTTCCCGGGCGGGAGGTGATATTGTTGAAGCGCTTCCAGTCGCTTTCGTCACCGATAAGCATCCCCAGGGCCTGGCCGGCCACCGCCCAGTCGGCACTGGGTCCGTCGATTTCATCGTAGCCGTTGGCAAAGGAGCGATAGCCGTCGTGGACGATTCCCCGAACGATGGTCCTTGGCCTGTGATGCCCGACAATAATACCCTTGAATGCAAAGCGGTCGAACACGTTATTGGTGGCAGTGGCCTCTACGGCCTGGATCTTTTCGACCATCAAACCTTGCTCGCGGGTCATCAGATTGGGGAACTGGCCGACAGCCAAGATAGTGCTGTCGCTAAAGCTGTAGGTACCCACCAGTGCGTCAAAAACCGGGTCACTGCCGAATTCGACGGCATTCAGCCGCGCCCAGTAGCCGTAGTTCCCGTGTACATAGCCGCAGAAATTGATCCGCGTGGCAGTGGTTTCGAAGCCGGAATCGTGCTTCGATGAACCGGTCCCGTCATCGCTTCGGTAGTTGTACTCGGCACGCCCCACCAGCAGGCCATCGATGCCGAAGGAAAATTCGTTGTCGGCGGTACGCAGGATGAACCTGGATTCATCCGCCAACTGCGGGAACAGCGCAGGGTAGAATGCTTCTGCGGGAATTTCCCGTCGTGGTTCGGGCTGGATAACCTTCTCTGCAAGGACCCGGGCCTCCCGGGATGTACCCCCGGCGCCCGCCTGTTCAATCTGCCGGCGTAAATCGGCAATTACCTGTTGTGTCTGTGCCTGCCGCGTTTCGACCTCGGCCAGGCGTTTGATCAGGAGATCGAGTTCGCTCTGTTCCAGAGCTTGGGATAACGGGGCAGCGCAGGCCAGCGCCGCCGCCAGGAGAGTGGCTGGAATTTTCATCGGGTTGCTCCCCATGTGCCTTGTTGTGGTCCAGTTAAAGGCAGACGTGGCACGCGCAACGCCCCGATCGCCTCGTTTGCCCATGAATTACCGCTATCGTATTGGGCGCTACATACCGGCGTTGTTAAAGCCTCCCGCGACTGGGAAGAAGTTTCCGGTGGTATACATGTTATAGCCGTCCAGCAGGGCCATGGCGAAATGCGCCGCCTCCCGGGTGGGGTTTTTCCCCGGTGGCACTGGTCTGCACCACCACCTGGCCGCCCCCCCTCGATCAGCGGCGGTAGCACCGCCTGCAGGGCATACATCACCGCCAGGCAATTATGTTCATAGGACAGGTTCAGGTCATCTGATGACGTATTGAAAATATCCCTCGTGGCGTGGATAGCGGTGCGGATGAACACCGAGTCATAGCCACCGAATTCCCTCACCCGGCAGATATTCCTGCAACACTTTGACGACGTACACTGTCCGCTTTCACGACTATATAGCGGAGATGCAACTAGAGTGCACCACATTATTTGGAAATGGCATGGATCAAGGCATCTCGACATGGAGAGCTCATATTCTTGAGAATTACAGCCATTCTAAGATTTGTGTTATGTTTTTTCTCTAGATGCAGTACTATTTTAAATACGTTAAAGGAGAGGGATAGAAATGAAATCTACAAAACTTCTAACACTTGCGACGTCAATCTGCTTACTGCTAGGTTGGCCAAATCTTTTGATAGCACAGACAGATGACTGCTCCGACGGTTTCATCGTCGATAGAATCGTTGATGAAATACTCATCGAGACAGACGATTATTGTTTTATTAGTAACGTCACAGTACTTGGCAACCTGACAGTCCGAAATGCGATCAATGTAGTTGTCAGGAAAAGCGAAGTTTCCGGTAGCATTTTAATATCAGATTCCGATTGGGTTATGGTTTTTAATAATATAGTTGTCGATGGGAATATTTCGGTACTGCGACCAATCGTTTCCTACATTGTCGAAAACACAGTAGTGAGGACGGGTGATGAGCGATACATCGCGATGAAAGGCACTCGATCTGACGGTGAGGGACTCGTTCTCAGAAACCTTGTCGGTGAGGGAACGATTAATTGCGCGACCGATAGTGGTGAAGTGGATGACAGAGTATATGCGCAGGCTAACATCGCCACGAATATTCGATGCTTGGGGCAGGGAGAATGAACTTAGTTAATTGATCATGGAAAATCGCTTTATAAATTAGACTTGTAAACAGCAAGAAGCCGACGCTAAATTTGGCAGGCTTGCATTAGTCATTGATTTTTACAACAAAAGGTAGATTGTCCTTTCTTAGAACAAAGCAATGACATGAGGCCCCTTAATCGACCTGAATGCGTAAAACGCCAGCTTTCACGACCTAGGGGACATCACAATGCGGCACCCAGGGCGGCGATCGATGTCCGCCTTCACGACACAGCGGAAGTCGGTAACGGGTCAGCTTCAGCGCCTTGTTATACGTACCCCTGACGGGCCTATTAAAGACTAAATAGATCTTCTGGTTGTTCATCATAGACTACATCAGATTCTGCAAATCTGAACCAGCCTTGTTTATTCTTCGCCCAAATATGCGCTTTGGGCGCTATCCAACTGACATCATCAAAAGTACCAGCCCAAACAGCAATAATATCTGGAGTGGCCCGAATTTCAGCATATAGATCGGTCCGGCATTCGAAGCACTTCTCCCAAACGTACTCTCGGCTGTCTACGTTCACAAGCCACCCTTCAGTGGACCCTCCGGTAAGCTGGAAGTAAGCAGTCGGGACGATCATCGTGACTCCAAACGCGGAACCGGTCCTTGTTTGGCACCGGGCACAGTGGCACGCGTATATCGTGATGGGTTCGTGTGTGAGAACGTACCGAGTTTTTCCGCAGACACACCCACCGGTCTGCTCGAAATCACTCACGCTTACTTTCTCCTCGAGTAATTATAACGCCGGGATAACCTGCAGTTCCCAGCAGTTCCCAGCAGTTCGCCGACTGCTCCGATTGCATCCCAATTCATTCTGATTTCTCCCTGCTGTCAGGCCTGCAACAAGCATAGTCGGAATGTCGCAGAATAGGACAAGGGGGAAATATTGATCAATACCTAAATACCGTGAACTGGTTT
>JAACFI010000444.1 GCA_009937575.1 Haliea sp. | reverse complement strand
CCTCCCGCTACGCAGGCACCAGTGAGCCGGGTGATGTTCCAGCGGGTCATATCCCAGGTTCAATCAATAAGTTCTACCAGGAGGTATTGGGCGCAGACGGCCTGCTGCGCGATGCCGAAGCACTGCGCGGATACTGGTCGTGGCTCGAGGAAAACGAAGAAGCACCCGTGGTTTCCTGCGGCTCCGGAATCACCGCCTGTGTAAACCTGCTGTCACTGGAGATGGCGGGCGTGAAAGGTGCGCGCCTCTATCCCGGGAGCTGGAGCGACTGGTGTCAGCGTGGTGGTGAAGTCGCCACAGGCGCCGACCCGAACCAGAGATAATCATCAGCGTCATCTGGAGCCGATACCTGAATCAAAAGCGAGCGAACATCATGGGCAACAAACCACCAAGCAAGTATGACCACCCTGCAGCCTGGACCGCGAAACAGCTGATGGAACAGAGTGACAAATGGATTTGCGAGTTGACCGATGAAGAGCTGGAAGAGCTTGATGCGAGCTTACAGCAGCTGAGGTCAACGGGACTGATCGTTCCCTATTTCGGCAAGGACGATTTTCCCATGCCTAAACTGGCAGCCAGGCTCGAAGCTTATATCAGGGAACTCGAATTCGGTGTCGGGATCCTGAACATTGTAGGTCTGCCCGCTGAGAAATACAGCAAAGATGACGCCAGCGCCATTTACTGGGGCATTGGCAGTTATATCGGCCCGCCCTGGGCGCAAAATGCAGCCGGTCACGTACTCGGCGATATTCGGGATCAGGGCGGCACCCTGGAGGATACATCCGTTCGTGGTTACCAGACCAATGCTGAATTGGACATGCACACCGATGGCGCCGACATTGCGGGCCTGCTGTGCCTTAAAAAGGCGAAGGAGGGCGGTGAAAACCAGCTCGTCAGCTCAATCGCCGCATTCAACAGGCTGATCGAGATGGATCCGGATGCGGCAGAACACCTGTTGGATACTGCCTTTTACCTCGACTGGCGCGACGAGGAAGGCCCCGGCGAAAAACCCTACTACCAGGCCAAACTCTTTACCGAAACGGCAAAGGGCATTACCAGCTGGTCAGTCATCCCGTATGTGCACAGTGCCCAACGTTTTGAGGAAGTACCGCGACTGACCGAACAGGACCTCGCAGCATTGGAGGCTTACCAGAAGGCAAAATGGGATGAATCTCTGGTGGTGCGCGTTCTCCAGGAGCCTGGCAACATGCTCTTCCTCAACAACCATTACCTCATGCACGCGCGTAGCGAATACATAGATCACGAAGAGCCGCGCGAGCAGCGCCACCTGCGCCGCCTGTGGCTGGAGAGCGAGGCCTGGGCCGATGCGCGCCCGCCCGCCATGGCCACCATTCTCGATAAAGTGCGCACCCAGTGGGATACAGTCGCCGCTGTTGAAATGTGGGATAGCGAGTAATCGAAGTATGCCTTCCACTCTTTCGAAATGGATTCCGTTTGGCTCAGTTCCGGAAATCGGCGCAATCGAGCTGTGGCGGACTATTGAGTCTGGCGAGGTTCAATTGATCGATGTGAGAACCTCGCAGGAATGGCGATTCTCCGCCATAGAGGGTAGCTGGAATATACCCATTACCAGCTTCAACCGGGAAACCGTCGAATCCCTGGAACTCGATAAGACGAAGCCCGTGGTGGTGATTTGCCTGACTGCACATCGCAGCATTCCCGCGGTGAGAATTCTGCAGGAAATGGGGTTCGAGGATGCACGGCAATTGCAGGGTGGCATGACACAGTGGTGGAAACACAAATTGCCATGCTGCAAGCACTGAATACCCGGAAGGAGTAGCGGGACCCCGCCGTGAATGATTGGCTCCTGACCTATGGCAGCTACCTGCTGATCCCGTTCATCGCCGGCCTGGCGGGCTGGGGTACCAACTGGCTGGCGATCAAAATGACCTTTTACCCGCTGGAGTACGTGGGTAGGTTCCCCTTTGGCTGGCGCGGGGTTGTGCCCTCCCGTATAGCCAAGTTTGCCTCCGGTCTGGTGGATACCACCATCGGCCGCATCGGCGGCCTGCACGCCATCGTCGAGACTATCGATGTGGACGAGGTGAAGAAATATTTACTCGATTATGCCACGCCCATGATCGCCGAGGCGGTTCATGACCTTATGCGAGAGCAGCAGCGGGTGCTGTGGGAAAACCTGCCAGCCCCCACCAAAAAACTGGTGTTCCAGGTGGTCGAGATGGAGATGCGCGAGGGTATCGATGAATTTATGGAGGATATTCGCGACCATTACGCGCGGCTGCTGGACCTGAAGGAACTGGTAGTGACGAAGTGCGAGGAGCGTCCTGGCCTACTCAACGAGCTGGCCTTTGCCTGCGCATCGAAAGAGCTGTCTTTCCTGGTCTATTCCGGTGCCTTCTTCGGCTTCGCTTTCGGGATTGCGCAGGCCCTGGTGTGGTTCTTCCTGCCCCAGTGGTGGGTGCTGCCTTTCTTCGGCTTCCTGGTGGGGTCCCTGACCAACTGGATCGCCATCCAATTGATCTTCAGACCCCTGGAGCCGGAAAAAGTCGGGCCGTGGGTGATTCAGGGCCTGTTCCTGAAGCGGCAAAAGGAGATCTCGGGGGAGTTCAGCCGGGTCTTCACCGAGGATGTGCTGACGGCGAAGGAAGTGGTACACACAATGCTTCATGGGGAGCGCAGCGAACGCACCATGGCGGTGTTACGCTCGCATATCTCGCGCATCATGGAGGACAGGCTGATCGTACAACTGGTCACCCAGGCCGCTGTTGGACCCGAGGGTTACGCCGACCTGAAAGATGCCGCACTCGACAAGGGGATCAAGTATGTCGAGGAAGCGGCAGAAGACAGCGGTTTCAATCGGCTGCAGGCGCAGCGGATACAGGAAATGATGCGAGAGCGCATCTCATCCCAGCCTCCCGACGAATTCCAGGAGCTGTTGCGTCCCATCTTCAAGGAGGATGAGTGGATTCTCGTTGCTATTGGCGGCGCCCTGGGGGCGCTGGCTGGCTGGGCGCAGCTGGCACTGCTGTTTGGCGAGCGGGTCATTGCCAACGGGGTCAACATGGGCTGAGCAATGGTTCTTACCTGCGTCAGCGTCAGGCTGCCAGAACAGTTCCACCTGGCTCTGCTTTCTTACAGTGCATTTATTTAAACGGTATCAGAATATGAGCTCAAACCAGCCTTACCCACACATTTTCACTCCATTAGACCTTGGGTATACCACACTGAAGAACCGCATCATGATGGGCTCGATGCATACCGGCCTGGAGGACCTGGGTGTTGAAGGTTACGAAAAAATGGCCGCATACTTTGCGGAACGGGCGAGGGGCGGCGTTGCCATGATCATGACTGGGGGTATCGCTCCCAATATGGAAGGCCTTTTCGGCGCAGAAAGTTC
>JAACFI010000104.1 GCA_009937575.1 Haliea sp. | reverse complement strand
AGGGGGTGCAGGTCCCCGAGTCACTGGACAGCGTGCTCGAGGACGACGACGCGGCGAAAGAATTTACCGACAACGCCCAGAAAATGCTGCAGACCTGAAACGAAAGACATTGTTGCGGCAGATAACAACTGCACTGTTGGTTCTCACGATAAATGAAAGTCGATAAATTTCTAACTAATTGTGTTAACTGCCGCTTTACCACGTAGCGGTGAGAGACAAAATCGATGCGATTCTCACCCTATCTATACCAATCCGGAAATTCTCAGGCTTTTTGGTATAGGGGCCTAGTATCAATGTGTTGCACCGGGCGCTTAACCAGGCCTTATTCAATCCAAACCTTGAAACAGGCCCATCGGCTTCACCCCAACATGTCAGAAACTACTGTACAGACTGGCTTAGTATGCCCCTTCACTGTATACGAGTTCATAGCTGTGACTGTAAATCTCAAGAATGTTACCAAAGGGGTCTTCCATGTAAATCATGCGATATGGCTTTTCGCCCGGGTAATAATAGCGAGGCTTTTCCATCCGCTTTTTACCACCGGCAGCGACAATTTTTTCAGCAAGTTCCTCGACATTTGGATCCTGGACACAAAAATGAAACACGCCGGTTTTCCAATACTCAAAGTTGTCCTCAGGGTTTTCCTGGTTAGGAAACTGAAATAACTCAACACCTATGCGGTCACCTGTAGACAGGTGCGCAATCCGAAAGCTCCCCCAACCCTTACCGAATACATCCGTACACATATCACCAATAGCACTGTCGTCTTCTTCTATGTCAGTGGGCTCCATAATCAGGTACCAACCCATTACTTCTGTGTAGAACTTTACGGCCTTCTCTAAATTGGGGACGGAAATACCAATATGTGAAAAGTTTCTAGGGTAGACGTTATTCATAGCTGCTTCCTCTGTAGTTCAAGTTACAGGAATAGATTACAAGCAATTTCACATAAGATAAAATTATCATTATTTATACTATTAAGAACATAAAATTATGATAAATCCTGTTCTATTGCGAAGCTTCAGCATGCTCGTCGAGACTGGCCATTTCACCCGTACCGCAGAACGTCTTCATATGACCCAGTCAGGCGTTAGCCAACATGTACGTAAGCTCGAACAGCTGTTGGGGCAGGATCTACTCGTCAGGCAGGGCAAACAATTCCATCTCACCGACGCAGGTAACCGCCTTTACTTTGAAGGGCGAGAAATACTCTACCGCTTGGCGAAACTTGAACAAGACATCAGGACTGATCAGGAGCATGAGGGTGAAATCAAAATAATGTCGCCAGGAAGTGTCGGTCTAAAGCTCTATCCCCAACTGCTGGAAGTACAGAAGCTATATCCGGGACTCACTATCGACTACAGGTTTGCGCCCAACGCTACAATAGAGACGTCTATCCTCGAGTTGGAGACCGATATCGGATTGATGACAAGTCGGTCGAGTTTGGAACAGGTCCAATGCAAAACCGTAGGCAGAGAAGACCTGTTACTGGTCACATGTTCTACCATGAAAGAGCCAGGTTGGGAGCAATTACTAAAGGCCGGGTTCATAAACCACCCCGATGGTGCTCACCATGCAAACCTGTTGCTGAGCGCAAACTACCCAGAGTTTCAACACCATACGCAATTTAAAACCAGGGGTTTTTGCAACCAGATAAGCCTGATTCTGGAGCCCGTCAGCCAGGGGCTGGGGTTCACGGTATTACCTGCTTTTGCTACAAGGGCCTTCCCGAGCCCACAGCTTATTAAAGCCCACCCGTTGGCAAACCCCATTAGCGAGCCGCTCTATCTTGGCATTAACCGCAGCAGGCCACTGCCGACACGAGTAGTATCGCTGATTGAGCAGATTAAAGCGTGGCTCTAATCTGCCGTTACTTTCCAATTATAGTGAGAAATTTTCAAATAGCGTGAGTGCCAACAGCACTCACGCTTTTATACATCCAGGTTGGCCACCGACAGCGCATTCTCCTCTATAAAATCACGCCGCGGTTCCACCTGGTCACCCATCAGCGTGGTAAAAATCTGGTCGGCGGCGATGGCGTCTTCCACGGTGACCTTGAGCATGCGACGCACTTCCGGGTCCATGGTGGTTTCCCAGAGCTGTTCGGGATTCATTTCACCAAGTCCCTTGTAGCGCTGGATGGTATAACCGCGACGGGCCTCATTCATCAGCCAGTCCAGGCCCTCGGCGAAGCTGCGGGTCTGCAGGGTTTTCTCGCCACGCTGGAAGTAACCCTCTTCGTCTATCAGGGTGTTGATGGTGGCACCCAGATCCACCAGGCTGCGGTATTCGCTGGAGGCAAAGAATTCGTGGTGATATTCAGTCTCGGATTCCACGCCGTGGGCCAAGTGCTTCACCACCGGGAAGAACAGCTGTCGCTCCTGGTCCTTCCTGACCACCACACGGTAGCTGCTACCCTTGGCTGTTGAGGTTTGTAAGCGCTCACTTAGACTCTCGGCGAAGGCTGTTACCACCGCTTCATCGGAAAGCTGTTCCAGGGTGATTGCCTCACCGTAGACCATCTCCCAGAGAACTTCACTGGCGTACAGCCGGCTCAATCGCTCGATGGTAGCCGCTACATCACGGTACTGTTGCACCAGGTCCTCGAGGCCCTGCCCATTAACCGCCGGAGCCTCAGGATTGACGAAGATCGACGCATTTTCCAGTGCAGATTGCGTCAGATACTGGTTTAAGGCTTCATCATCCTTGAGATACTGGTGTTGTTTTCCCCTGGCAATCTTGTACAGGGGGGGCTGTGCGATATAGATATGGCCCCGCTCGATCAGCTCCCGCATCTGACGAAAGAAAAACGTGAGCAACAGAGTTCTAATATGGGACCCATCTACATCAGCATCAGTCATGATGATGATACTGTGGTAGCGGAGCTTGTCCGGATCGAACTCTTCCTTGCCAATTCCACAGCCGAGAGCGGTGACAATCGTACCTACTTCCGCCGAACCCAACATCTTGTCAAAGCGGGCTTTTTCAACGTTAAGTATTTTGCCTTTGAGGGGCAGGATCGCCTGGAATTTTCGGTTGCGGCCCTGCTTGGCGGAGCCGCCGGCGGAGTCGCCCTCAACCAGGTACAACTCGGACAGGGCAGGGTCCTTCTCCTGGCAGTCCGCCAGTTTGCCCGGCAGGCCCGCGATGTCGAGGGCACCCTTGCGACGGGTCATTTCCCGTGCCTTACGGGCGGCTTCCCTGGCCCGGGCCGCGTCCAGCATCTTTCCGACTACCGCCCTGGCTTCTCCAGGATTCTCCAGCAGGTAATCATTCAACTTGGTGTTCATGGCCTGTTCTACTGCAGACTTCACCTCAGAAGAAACCAGCTTGTCCTTGGTCTGCGAGGAGAACTTGGGATCCGGCACCTTGACCGAAATAATCGCCGTCAGCCCCTCGCGGGCATCATCCCCGGTGGTATTTACCTTGGCTTTCTTGGCCATACCTTCCTTTTCTATATAGGAATTAAGGCTGCGGGTGAGGGCGGCTCGAAAGCCCGCCAGGTGGGTGCCACCGTCCTTTTGGGGGATGTTGTTGGTGTAGCAGAAGATATTTTCCTGGAAAGAGTCGTTCCACTGCAGGGCGACCTCCACTCCTATGCCATCATCGGTCTCAACGTGGAAGTGGAAAGGCTGATTGACCGGATTCTTATTGTGGTTCAGGTAGTCCACAAAAGCATTAAGCCCGCCTTCGTATTCATAGATTTCCTCCTTGCCGCTGCGCTCATCTTTCAACACGATGCACACACCGGAATTAAGGAAAGCCAGCTCCCGCAGGCGCTTGGCCAGGTGGTCAAAATGAAACTCTATATTGGTAAAGGTTTCCGAGGAGGGCTTGAAACGCACGGATGTACCCGAGCTTTCGGTGGTGCCAATTTCCGCCAGCGGTTCGTCCGGTACCCCGTGGCGGTATACCTGCTCGTACATCTTACCTTCCCGACGAATAGTGAGGACCAGTTCTTCCGACAGGGCATTGACTACCGACACCCCCACCCCGTGCAGACCGCCAGAGACTTTGTAGGTGTTATCGTCGAATTTACCCCCTGCATGCAGCACAGTCATGATGACTTCCGCCGCTGAGACGCCTTCCTCGTGCATCTCCGTGGGAATACCGCGCCCATCATCGCTAACCGTGACGGATTCGTCCGGGTGTATCACGATATGAATTGCGCTGCAGTGGCCCGCGAGCGCTTCGTCGATCGAGTTATCTAACAGCTCGAAAACCATGTGGTGCAGGCCCGTACCATCATCTGTGTCACCGATGTACATGCCGGGGCGCTTGCGGACCGCGTCCAACCCCTTCAGGACCTTAATACTGGAAGAGTCGTAATTCTGTTCGTTTTCGTTCATGAAGTGTTTCTCGATACTCTAGTTTTTTGTCCCCGATTTTAAAAAGTCGGGATATTCCTGCTCCAATTCACCCTGTTCCACGTGGAACATGGCAATCTGCGAGCTACTGGGCCACACAGAAATAATGTCCTGTCGATGCACACAGGTAATAAAAACCTGCGCCTCCATGGAGGCCAGCAAACCACACACAAGCTCACCGTGCTGTTTATCCAATTCAGAGGGCAGGTCATCTATTAAATAGGTGCACTTTCCGCGCCCCATTTCCGCCATCAATTGGCCCTGGGCCAGTTTCAGCCCGCAAACCACCAGCTTTTGCTGTCCACGGGACAAGGTGTCCGCTGCAAGATGTCCGTCGCTCAACACCCTGATATCAGCACGTTGGGGCCCGCTGTGGGTATATCCCTGCTCTATATCCGAGTGAACGCCATGTTCAAGCGCTTCAGCGTAGGTCAGTGACTTATCCCAGCCCTGCCGATACCGTAAATCCAGGTCCTCCAGAGAGGGCGCTAACTGCCTCATAATAGTTTTGAACCGGGATGTAAGCAGTTGGAAATAGGCCTTTCGGTATTCGCTAATCGCAGCGCCGGCAGCAGCGAGATCTCGTGTCCAAACAGATAACTCCTGATCGTCAATTTTACCACGGCGCAGCAGGTTATTGCGCTGTTTTATGCATCGCTGGAAACGTTGCCACTCTCCAAAAAAACGATGTTCCACGTGGAACACGCCCCAATCCAGATACTGGCGTCGACCACCGGGAGCACCCGTCAGCAGGTCAAAACTATCGGCGCTAATCACCTGTAATGGAAATTGTTCTACCAACTGGGCAATACTGCGGGCTGGTTTGCCGGCAATTTTGATCTGCACTTCACCGCTCAATTCCCGCTGCACGCCCAGAGTAACCAGGGGTCCTGATCCTGTCTCGTGGGTCGTTTCCCCCACTGATACTTCCCCATAAACCGTGCAGCTTTGTGCATCGTGAGAAATCAGGGAGCGGATACTGCTTCCTCGAAAGGATCGGCCCATCCCCAAAAGATGTACAGCCTCCAGGATGCTGGTTTTGCCGGCACCATTACGTCCAAAAAACACATTGACCCGCTGAAGCTCCACTAGCCTGACATGCTGCAGGTTGCGGATATTTTGAATCTGGAGGTGTTTTAGAGCCAAGAGGGAAGAGATATCACCAGGGGCCCCCATCCAGCCGGAGCCCCCGCGTCAGTTCACCTGAAAGGAGAAAGGAGCAGCAATGACTCATCAAAGCCGCATGGGCATGACGACGTAGAGAGAATCACCCTCATCCGACTCCTCCAGGAGTGCGCTGCTATTGGGATCAGATAGGGATAGCTTTACCTTCTCTCCGCTCAACACCCCAAGTACATCCAACAGGTAACTGACGTTGAAGCCAATTTCCAGGGAATCTCCCCGGTACTCCACCGGGACCGTTTCCTCCGCCTCCTCCTGCTCCGGGTTATTGGCCACGATGTCCAGGCTGTTATCGGTCAGTTTCAGGCGCACGCCACGGTACTTTTCATTAGACAGGATGGCAGTGCGAGTGAAGGCCTGACGCAGCTCGAGGCGGGAGCCAAATACACTTTTATCAGGAGATCGCGGCAAAACCCGTTGGTAATCAGGGAATTTACCGTCTACCAGCTTCGAGGTGAAGGTAAAATCATTGGTGGTTGCCCTTATATGATTGCTGCCGATGACAACCGCAATCTCCGCATCTTCCTCCAATAGCAGCCGGGAAAGTTCCAGAACGCCTTTACGCGGCAGAATGACCTGGGTGTCACCATTGACGTCTACTTTGTGAGGCAGTGTACACAAGGCCAGACGGTGTCCGTCAGTAGCCACCACCCGCAGTTGCTTACCACTGAGCTCCCACAACATGCCGTTAAGGTAGTAGCGCACATCCTGCTGCGCCATCGCAAAACCCGTCCTGTCAATCAAACGCTTCAGTTCTCCCTGCTTGAGAGTGAACTGGTGGGTGCCCATACTGTCTTCAACATTGGGAAATTCCCGGGCAGGCAGGGTAGAGAGTGTGAAACGGCTGCGCCCGGATTTGACTGTAACCTTGCCATCCTGCACGCTGAAATCAATATCACTGCCCTCTGGGAGCGATTTACAGATATCCACCAACTTCCGCGCGGGAACAGTGACTTCCCCGGAATCACCTGAAGCAGCGAGTTGTACGCGGCCCACCAGTTCGACCTCCAGGTCGGTTCCAGTCAGTGAGAGACGCTCACCGTCCAGAACCATCAATACGTTGGCCAATATAGGCAAGGTCTGGCGCCTCTCCACAACGCCGGCCACCAGGTTCAGGGGCTTAAGTAGCGCGTCCCGGGATATGCTGAACTTCATATACGACTATTCCTTAGCTACAGCAAAAACTTATCGTCACGGTCCCGGATACTAGACAAAGCCAGGTCCATTTATTGGAATTTTTAAAACAAAACTTTGCTTCACTCGATCAGGTCGTGAGCGAACGAAGCAAGTTTTTGTAATCTTCCCGAATATCTGCGTTTGTTTCGCGAAGTTCCTTGATTTTACGACATGCGTGAAGAACTGTCGTGTGGTCTCTGCCACCGAAACTGTCTCCAATCTCCGGCAGGCTGTGATTGGTCAATTCCTTCGCCAGGGCCATAGCCATCTGTCGTGGCCTGGCCACGGAACGACTGCGTCGTCGAGACATCAGGTCAGCCACCTTGATCTTGTAATACTCGGCTGCCGTGCGCTGGATATTATCCATGCTCACCTGCTTGTCCTGCAGTGCCAGGAGATCTTTCAGGCTTTCCTTAATCAGGTCGATATCGATCGGCTTGCCAATGAAGTGAGCGCTAGCTATCACTCTCTTTAGCGCGCCTTCGAGTTCTCTGACATTGGACCGAATCCGCTGGGCGATAAAGAAGGCCGCGTCAGGTGGCAGGTCAATGCGCGCCTGGGTGGCTTTTTTCATCAGAATGGCCACCCGGGTCTCCAGCTCCGGCGGCTCTACAGCGACGGTCAGCCCCCAGCCAAAACGGGATTTGAGCCGCTCCTCCAGGCCGTCAATCTCTTTGGGATAGCGATCACAGGTCAGGATCATCTGTTGACCACCCTCTAGCAGAGCATTAAAGGTGTGAAAGAATTCCTCCTGGGATCGGTCCTTCTTGGCGAAAAACTGGATGTCATCAATCAACAAGGCATCCACTGAACGGTAGTAGCGCTTGAAATCCGTAATCGCATTCAGTTGGAGGGCCTTAACCATGTCCGCCACGAAGCGCTCGGAATGCAGGTAGACCACCTTTGCCTGCGGATTGTGAGCCTTGAGTGCATTGCCCACCGCATGCATCAGGTGAGTTTTACCCAGGCCGACACCACCGTACAGGAACAATGGGTTGTAGGCATCTCCCGGGTTCTCCGCCACCTGCCGCGCAGCAGCCAGGGCCAGCTGGTTAGACTTGCCCTCTACAAAATTGTCGAAGGTGTAATTCTCCACCAGGTGATGCTGGTGCTGCAGGGAATTCTCTACGTCCAGCTGCCGCTGGGGTTCCCTGGCTGGCGCCGGTATATGATTGCGTATAGGCGTGATTTCCGCAGTTCGCTTGATACCGGACACAACCTGGCCGGAAAGGGCAGGCTGAACCGCGGTTTCAGCCGCCATGTCTACTGCGGTTTGAGACTCAACTTGTGCGTTACGTGGCGCAACATTAGCGGTAGACCCGATTTCCAGGACAACATCCATACCACCACCAGGCTCCAGTTCCCTCAGCAACTCGGCGATTCTTCCGGCAAATTTGTCAGAGACGAAATCTTTTATGAAGCGATTGGGCGCAAACAGGGTCAGCAGCTGTCCCTGCTTGCTCGCCTGCAGTGGCCTGATCCAGGTATTGAATTGTTGCGAAGGTAATTCATTCTGCAACCGGTCGATGCACTGTTGCCATACTACTTCAGGCAAAGTAAACCCCTCGAAGCCAATAGAATAACTACGGCTATCAAAAAATAATTAATGATAATAAGTTTTTATTTTCCCAGCCGTTTTCCTCGCCAAGAAACAGCATAATACTCCTCAAGAAGGCAGTTATCCACAATTAAAAGCAGAAATTTAAATTTTTTTTTATTCTTATTTTTCATAGGGTTATAATAACTTAGGCCGTTTTTTAAGCAGCTGATCAATACACTCCTTGGGATATGTGGATCTGTGGATAACTTGTGTGTATATCTTTAAAAAATTGTGGGGCGATGGCTGCAGGGCGCGAAAATACTGACTTTCCAAGGTATCGTCGAGCCACTCGCAACAGGCTGGACTGGCGCCCGTTTTGAACCACCGTGCCGCCTCTTCAATGCGCCCCATTCACTGTAAAAATACCGTGCTTCCGATTGAATTAAAGCGCGCATTTACATAGAATACCCCACCTTTTTTCCGGCCGGGATAAGTTCGCGCGTCAGCGACATGCGAGACCTTCCCGGCCCACATTGATTCTGGATATCACGCAATGAAAAGAACATTTCAGCCCAGCGTTCTGAAACGCAAGCGCACCCACGGTTTTCGCTCTCGCATGGCTACCAAGAGTGGCCGCCAGGTACTGAACCGCCGTCGCGCCAAGGGTCGCAAGCGCCTCTCTGCCTAAAGGAAGTCTGGCCGGGTGGACGAATGCACGGCTGACAACAGCTTCAGCAAAGCCAGGCGCTTACTCACTGCCAGCGACTACAGCCGTGTTTTTGACGGCGCCCAGGCCAGGACCTCCCACAAGTATTTGCTACTTCTGGCCAGGCAAAACGACAGGTCCACGCACCGTCTGGGTCTGGTCATAGCCAAAAAAAATGTGCGGTTGGCGGTTGAGCGCAACCGGATCAAACGGGTCGCCCGCGAATTTTTCCGCCAGCTGCCCGAGAGTGAACCAGGCATGGATGTAGTATTACTCGCCCGGCGGGGCATCGGCCAGTTGGATAATGCAGCGCTATCCTCTATATTGCAGCAACAATGGCAAAGGCTGTTACGCCAGGCCTGTAAAAATGTATCGGGCACCGGACAGGACACCTAATGCGCCGTTTCTTCATTTTCCTGATCTCCTGCTACAAGACCTGCCTGAGCCCGTTTCTGGGCAACCACTGCAGGTTTTACCCCAGTTGTTCTACCTACGCTCAGGAGGCCATTGCCAAACATGGTGTAATAAAAGGAAGCTATCTTTCCATCCGCCGGCTGGCTAAATGCCACCCCTGGCATGAAGGGGGGGTAGATCCGGTACCACCCTGCCCGCACTCTCACTAGTTCACTGAATACGATTATGGATCTGCAACGCTCATTGCTTATCGGCGCTATAGCGGTACTTTCTTTCATGCTGCTGACCGAATGGGTCGCCTTCAAGGAACAGCGGACTTCCGCCGCCCAGGAGACCAGTCGTCTTCTTTCCGGGACGGACACCGCTCAACAGTTGCCACAACCCCTGGCTGAGCCGCAAGCTCAGGACATAGAGGAAGACCTTCCCAGCGCTCCACTGGAACAGGAGCAGCAGGCCACCGAAACAGACGTCGCGGATCTAGAGCCGGCGAACGCCGGACGAATTATCCAGGTCCACACCGATGTGCTGCAGCTTGCCATCGACCTTCAGGGCGGGGATATCGTGGAGTTGGCCCTGCCTCAATTCCTGGAGAAAATGGATAATCCGGATGTACCCTTCGTCCTGCTCGAAAACAACAACACCCGTACCTACATTGCCCAGAGTGGACTGATCGGCACCAATGGCATTGACAGCCAGGGCCGGGCCACATTTACCACCTCCTCATCCCGCTTCGATCTCCAGGATGGTGAAGACTCACTTACAGTTAGTCTCAACTGGCAGGGAGAAGATGGAGTCAAAGTAACCAAACGCTTCACTTTTCATCGCGGCGATTACCTGATTGATGTCGATTTCCTGGTGGAAAACAACAGCGAGTCCCGCTGGCAGGCCAACCTGTTCGGACAGATCAAGCGCGACAACAGCCCGGCGCCAGCGGCGGACTCTTCCGGTATGGGCATGCAACCTTTCCTCGGCGTCGCCATCACCCAACCGGACGAGCGCTTTACCAAATTCACCTTCGAGGACATGGCGGAGGAGCCCTTCAAGGCGAAACTGCCCGGAGGCTGGATCGCCATGATCCAGCACTATTTCCTCAGCGCATGGATTCCTAATGCGCAACAGAGCCACACCTTCAGCACCCGGGTCACCCGCAGCGGCTTCAATATTGCCGGCTTCACCAGTCCTGCCCTGGTGCTGGACCCGGGCCAGTCGGGACAGGTGGGCGCAGGATTCTACGCCGGACCCAAGGACCAGTACCGGCTGGAAGAAATCTCAGCCTACCTGGACCTGAGCGTGGACTACGGGTGGTTGTGGTGGATCGCCCAGCCCCTTTTCTGGCTGCTCATCAAGATCTACTCCCTGGTGGGCAACTGGGGTGTGGCGATCATCCTGCTGACTGTGCTGATCAAGGCGGCATTTTTCAAGCTGTCTGCAACCAGTTACAAATCCATGGCCAATATGCGCCGCGTTCAACCCAAAATGCAGGATATTCGCGAACAATTCGCGGATGACAAGCAAAAGCAGTCCCAGGCCATGATGGAGTTGTATCGCAAGGAAAAGATCAACCCGATGGGGGGCTGCCTGCCTATCCTGGTGCAGATGCCGGTATTCATTGCGCTCTACTGGGTACTGATGGAGAGCGTGGAACTTCGCCACGCGCCATTCATGCTGTGGATCGAGGATCTCTCGGTTATGGATCCCTACTTCGTGCTGCCACTGATGATGGGCGCCAGCATGTGGTTCATGCAGAAACTCAACCCGCCCCCACCCGATCCAATGCAGGCAAAAATCATGCAGTGGATGCCGGTGATGTTCACCTTCTTCTTTCTCTGGTTCCCGGCGGGACTGGTACTGTACTGGGTGGTCAACAACCTGTTGTCCATGGCCCAGCAATACGTCATCACCCGGCAAATCGAGAAAGCTGACGCCGCAGCCTGATTGTTTCCTCTCGCGTCTATACTTGGCGCATGAGTGACACGGCCATGACTGACACAGAAACCATCGCCGCCATCGCCACCGCCCCCGGGCGCGGCGGTGTCGGCATCATTCGCCTGTCGGGATCCCGGGCACTAGAGATCGGCCAGGGTATCACCGGACGACAACTGCAACCCCGCCACGCCACCTTCTCGACATACAGCGACCGGGCTGACCGGGCACTGGACCAGGGCATCACCCTTTACTTCCCGGCACCCACTTCTTTTACCGGTGAAGACGTGGTGGAACTACAGGCTCACGGGGGCCCGGTGATCCTGGATATGCTGCTGCGCGAATGCTGCCAGTTGGGCGCCCGTCCAGCGCGGCCGGGAGAATTCTCCGAACGCGCCTACCTCAACAATAAGCTGGACCTGGCCCAGGCGGAAGCCATCGCCGACCTGATCAACAGCGATACCGAGCAGGCCGCACTCAACGCCAGTCGTTCATTACAGGGTGACTTCTCCCGGGAAATCGAAGCCCTGGTTGAACAGGTCACCCGGCTGCGAGTCTACGTGGAGGCGGCCATCGATTTTCCCGAGGAAGAAATAGACTTCATCGAGGATGGCAAGGTAAAAGAGCAGTTAACCGTTATTGCAGAGCAACTGGAAACAGTGCTGCGTGCCGCCCGCCAGGGCAGCCTGATGCAGGAGGGCATGAAACTGGTGATTGCCGGAAAACCCAACGCCGGTAAATCCAGTCTGCTGAATGCTCTCTCGGGCCAGGACACCGCCATAGTCACCGCGATCGAGGGCACCACCCGCGACGTATTGCGCGAACACATCCAGATCGATGGTATGCCCCTGCACATCGTAGACACGGCGGGTCTCCGGGAAAGTGGCGACGAGGTAGAGCAGGAGGGCATTCGCCGCGCCTGGCGGGAGATGGAATCCGCGGACCGTATCCTGCTGGTGGTGGATGGAAGTGAGAGCGTTCCTGAAGATGACGACGCCAATGCTATCTGGCCGGAGAAAAACCGGCATCTCACAAGGGACATACCGGTAAGCATCGTCCACAACAAGTGCGACCTGTCGGGAAGAACGCCCGCGATCAATACCAGTGGGGAAAGCACCATAATTGAATTATCTGCCAAGACCGGCGAGGGATTGGCGCTGCTGAAATCACACCTCAAAACCTCCATGGGCTTCGAGGAAAGCGGAGAGGGGCGCTTCAGTGCAAGGCGACGGCACTTGGAATCCCTGGAGAAAGCAGCTCACTACCTGCTAGCCGGACAACGGCAACTGCTGGAGGCCGGAGCAGGTGAATTACTTGCCGACGACCTGCGCCAGTGCCAGAACGCCCTGGGAGAGATCACCGGTGCCGTCAGCAGCGACGAGCTGCTCGGCGAAATCTTTTCCAGTTTCTGCATCGGCAAGTAGGGTACCCCCAGGCTATCGCCGGTCTATGCCCTTCGTTTCCACAGGTAATCCAGCCTTATCCGGGCAGTCCACGGGCACTTCACAAACCGTCCACACTTCTATCCATGCCTGTTAAGTTGCCTCATCGGGTTTGTGCACAAAGCCTTAGCCCATAGGGGAACTGTTTTGGGGTAACAGCCGATGTCCCTGTCCAGCGGTTTTTCCTCCACAGAAACTGCCAATTGGTCCACTGCCTGGGCACGGTTTTTCACCGCTGGATACAGGGGAAAGAGACCTCCTTATTATGCCTGCAAGCTGTTGTTAGAGAAGGAGAAACCAGGGATACACACAGGCAGGTGCCTCCCTAATAGTAATAACAACAACAGTCCTTCTATATATACATATATATTTATCTTTAAATAATAATCTTACTGATCAAGGAAAGGAGCATTCCCTGGTCGTCAACGTCGAGGGACTGGGCGGTGTCCTGATTGTCGGCTGTGGCCACCAGCCGGTACCGAGGCTGGTGGAACGTTA
>JAACFI010000443.1 GCA_009937575.1 Haliea sp. | reverse complement strand
CACCGGATATCGTGCTGCTGGACATGGTGATGCCGGAGATGGACGGTATCCAGGTCTGCGAGGCGCTCAAGGCCAACGAGGTGACAAAAAACATCCCGGTGATCTTTGTCACCAGCATGAGTGACTCGGTCAACGAGGAGCGTGGCCTGGATGCCGGGGCGGTGGACTACATCAGCAAACCGATCAGCCCGCCCATCGTCAAGGCGCGGGTCAAGATCCATATCCAGAATTACCTCAGCCGGCGATTCCTGGAAAACCTGCTGGCCAACCAGGATGCCTCCCTGGACGCGAACTCCAAGGAAGAGGCGGAGTCCCTGCTGGTCTTTTTCTAGGCGCCCTCCCCGACCAGGCCGTCAATATAATGGACAAAACTTGAACGGTATCCTGTACGGGTCTTGTGCCAGAATTGCTGGATCGCCGGTACCGCCATGGCGGCGGCTGTGCGGCGCTCCCAGGCTTCAAAATATTCAGGGTCCAGCTTGTTCTTCTGGTACTGCACGAAGGCCAGTTCATTGAGCTCAAAAAGGGCGGACAGGTAACCCTCGAACTTGAGCCTCTCTTCCTGGGAAAGCTTTTCCCCCCTGGCCGCCTTGAGCCGGATATCCACCAATTCACCGCTGTAGGACTCGGCCCGGAACTGGATCGCCAGTTGCATCACCGACTGCACACTGGCGTCCCGGGTCTCGGCGGCGCTGTGGCGCATCTGGATCGCCAGGTAAACCAGTGAGATCAGGACACCTATCGAGCCGACAAAATCGCCGATTGCGCCAAGAGCGTCCCAGTTGATGCTACCCATGCGATGTCACCCCGCAAATCCATCTTATTTGTATGACAGGAGAGTATACGGCAATTTCCGCAATGTACTGAGCGGTACCAAAAATCCGGTTTTGGTCTATGTTATTTTGAAACCCGTATTCCTACAAATAAGGACAGGCTGCAGCCATGAAACTATTCTACTCCCCATTTCACACTTTCATCCACAAGGTCCTGGTCACCGCCCACGAAGCGGGCCTGTGGGACGACATTACCTTCGTACCCACCTACCCCTTCAAAAACCGCGAAGGCGAGGACCAGGGCGACGCCTACTCGATCGCCGCGCTGAACCCACTGGACAAGGTCCCCACACTGGCCCTGGATGACGGGCAGGTGGTCTACGGCAGCCAGGCCATCGTCGAGTGCCTCGACAGCATGAGCAGGTCGGGCCAACAGCTGTATCCCGCGCCCGGGCCCAAACGCTGGGACGCCATCACCCGACTGGCGTTGGCAGATACCATGTTCGAGACCACCGTGATGCTGGTGATGGAGGGCTGGCACCCGGAGGAGGAACAGCGCATGGATTTCTTCCGCTGGATCTGGCCCAAGATCATTCGCGGTTGCGACAGCCTGGAGGCCGCCTGCAAGCGCGGTTTCGATGGCTTCGATATCGGCCAGGCCTCCATGCTGCACGCCATCAGTTACATGGACTTCCGGGTGAATTTCTACGACGCCAAGGACCCGCTCTATCCCGACTTCGACTGTTTCGACGGGCGGCCCAACCTGCGCGCCTGGTGGGAGGAGTCGATCCAGCGCCAGTCCGTGACCTGCCATTACAACCGGGATTTCGAAGGTGACGATTCAGCCCAGTTCCTGCAGCAGAACGTACAGGAGGTACTCGCGGCACAGGCGGGGCAGTCATGATCAGGCACTACTACTGGCCGACACCGAACGGGCACAAGACCGCCATCATGCTGGAGGAGGTGGAGCTGGAATACGAACTCCACCCGGTAAATATTCTGGAGGGGGAACAGTTCGACCCGTCGTTTGTCGCCATCAGCCCCAACAACCGCATCCCGGCCATTGTCGACACGGAGGGGCCGGACGGCGAGCCCTACGCGGTATTCGAATCGGGCGCGATACTGATGTACCTGGCAGAGAAAACCTGCAAGTTGTGGCCCACCGACATGGCAGAACGCTACCACGTGCTGCAGTGGCTGATGTTCCAGATGGGCAACGTGGGGCCGATGTTCGGCCAGAATGGTTACTTCCAGGGCTACTGCCCCGAAGATGTCCCGCTGGCGAAAGAGCGTTACCACAACATGAGCGAGCAACTGTACGGTGTGCTGGATCGGCGTCTGGCAGAGACCGAGTATCTTGCGGGCGCCGCCTACTCCATCGCCGACGTGGCCACTTTCCCCTGGACCATGCCGCGCCAGCAGGAGATGCACCGCATCGATATTTCGCAGTTTCCCAATGTACGGCGCTGGAATGAAACCGTGGCTGCACGCCCCGCGGTACAGCGAGGAATTGCGGTACTGGCCGAAGACATGAAAGTGGGCAACCCCACCGAGGAAGCCTATGACAATATGTTCGGTTCCCGTCAGTTCGAGCATTAGGGCCCGTCACCCCGGATTCCGGTAATTTTTGCCAGAAATTCAGTGTTCATTCAGCCAGCAGGTCTTATCATTACGGCAAACACACTTCCGGGACGAATGCTGCATGAACAAACTCTTGAACAGACTGTTGCTGGTCATTATCTGCCTGACAGGGGCCGCGCCGGTCTTCGCTGACAGTTACTCCGACACCATCACCGCCTTTCGCGACGCTGGGGAAAGCGCTGCCTTCTTCGACAGCGCCTACGGCTACGCTGTGTTCCCCACCATCGGCAAAGGCGGTATCGGCCTTGGCGGAGCCTATGGCAAGGGCCGCGTCTACTCCCGCGGCCAGCACGTGGGCAACACGGACATGGTACAGGTGACACTGGGCTTCCAGTTGGGTGGGCAGGCTTACAGCCAGGTCATATTCTTCAAGGACGAGCGGGCCTTTCGCGAGTTCACCTCCGGCAATTTTGAGTTCGGTGCCCAGGCTACTGCCGTGGTTATTACCGCTGGTGCATCAGCGGAGGCCAATACGGGTGGCGGTCTGGCGGCGGGGGCCAGCGGCGGCCGCAGTGACGCGACCACGGCCCACGGGGGCTATCGCAAAGGCATGGCGGTCTTTACCCTGGCCCGTGGCGGCCTGATGTACGAGGCGACCCTGGGCGGCCAGAAGTTCAGTTATACAGCGCTTTGAACCGCGGGTTATCCAGGACGACGGGCATCGCGATAGAGTAGCCCGTCGATTACCATCCCGTAGTCACAATCTTCCCCTGTCCAATGGGTGACGCAGGTCGTTGAGCCTACTTCCGGCGCTATGGTGTCGAGGATGTCGGAAAACGATTCCGCGGAATCGTTTTCAAACTGCGGAAAGAAACTGCTTTCGATGTTGCGGCCTGAGGGTGTTGTGAACACCAGTTGGTGTTCTTCGTCTGATTTTTCGACTGTGATGTTGAAGCCACCCTGGTGCAACTGCCGGTGGTGATAGCGACACAGGGTGACCAGGTTATCCAGGCTGGTCTCGCCGCCGTCTGCCCAGTGCTTTA
>JAACFI010000103.1 GCA_009937575.1 Haliea sp. | reverse complement strand
TGTTTGTGGGCGATTACGGCATGCAGCGGGTGATGGCGCCGGATCCTGGCGAACAGCGCGAGGGGGACAGGCGGCGTTACCACGCCGTCGACGGGAACATGGACCTGCGGGTGGAGATAGTGGATCAGAGTTGCACCGACAGCATGAAAGGCGACAGCTTTCCCAGCCGGGTGTCGGTACGCCTCAACGGTGAGGAATTCCAGGGCTGCGGCCGGGACCTGGACTACCCCTGGTAGTGAGGCCGCATTGGCTCGATTTTCATAACCCTATGAATTTCGTGGAAAATACTTTCTTTGTGTAATAGTACCGAGCACTCCTCTCGAGTCATCCCCAGTACCTTGATTAACATCAATGTTCACTTTGCTGCCCCCTCATACTATGTGCAACAGATGGTGCAGCGGAGCTGTTCCCCCAAGACCAATCACAGGAGTGAAACAATGAAGAAGGCGTTGACGATTGCGCTTGCCGCCGCCCTTGCGAGCGGCACCATGATGGCCCAGGCTTACCAGCAGGGCGACTGGGTACTACGTGTCGGTGCCACCACCGTGGACCCGGACACCGACAGTGACGATATCAATCTGCCACAGGGCGTAGTGGCCCAGGCCGATGTCGATGACGACACCCAGCTGGGTATCATCCCGATGTACATGGTGACCGACAAGTTCGGCGTGGAACTGCTCGCTGCAACGCCGTTTGAACACGACATTTCTGCAGATGTTCGCGGTTCCAGCCTCAGCGTTGACGCCGGTTCCACCAAGCAACTGCCGCCGACCCTGGTCGTGCAGTGGTACCCCCGCGGTGGTGAAGACGGCTGGCAGCCCTACATCGGTATCGGTTTGAACTACACCCTGTTCTTCGACGAAGACGTGGACAATGAACTGGTTGATACCCTGGGTGCGCTGACTGACGGCGTGGTGCAGAACGCAGACCTGGACCTGGACGATTCCTTCGGCCTGGCCGCGCAGGCGGGCATCGACATTCCTTTCAGCGACCGCTGGGCGTTCAATATTGGTGTCTGGTATATCGATATCGACACTGAAGCAGAGATCACTGCCAAGGCGGCAGGTGGTGCCCAGGTAGCCAAGGTCAAGTTCGACGTGGACATCGACCCCTGGGTATACAACATCGGTATCGCCTACAAGTTCTAATCAACCCCATTTGACCGGCTCACCTACGGTCATATGGCGCCTGGCCCCGCTAGTTTCTAGCGGGGCTTTTTTGTGCCCCACCCGAAATTGCGCGGGGTTCCATGGTGCGCAGTGCGCACCCTACCCTGAATCGGAGAACCCGTTCGATGGTGCTTTGAATCGGAGGTGCCGTAGGGTGCGCACCGCGCACCATCGAACTCCGCTCCCGGGAAAACCTACGACAGCTCTTGAACCTCCAGACCCAATTCCTCCCGCAATCCCGCCGTGGCTTCCAACTGCCCGTGTCCGGTAATTACCGCAGTGCTGGCCAGCTCCGGTTTCAGGTAGGTCTCCGCTACCCGCTGCAGGTCGTCCAGGGTGACGTCGAGAATCCGCTGGCGGAACTGCTCCCGCTGCTCGTGGGTGCGGCCGAACAGGCGGTTGTGGAAGTGCTGCTTGGCTTCCCCGGCCGGTGAGCCCGGTTTGTCCAGGGAACCGATCACCCCGAGAATGGACTCCTCCAGCACGCGGAATTCGTGGCCCCCGGCCAGCATCCACTCGATGGAGGCGTCGAAGTCCTCCAGCGTTTCTCCCAGTCGCGGATCCCGGTAGGAGTAGAAGCGGAACGCCGCGATGCTGGAGTCCTGGGAGGCGCCGCCACCGTAGGCGCCGCCCTGTTCCCGGATTGCCCGGTGCAGGAATCCGTTGCGCAACACGCCCCCCAGCGCCGTCAACGGTGCCGCGTCCGGATGTTGTACAGGAACCGTGGGGTAGGCGCGAGCGCAGAAGTTGACCTGGGTGTTGGTCAGCCAGAGCTCCCGGCGTCGTTCCCGCAGGGAAGTCAGCTGGAACAGTTCGCCGCCAGCAGTGGCCTGCTCCACGCCCCAGGTAGATGCTGCCTCCGCGGCCACTTCCGTCACCTTATCCGTCTCGGCGATGGTCAGCAGTTGTACCGGCATGGCGGCGATCTTGCGATGCAGGGCGGCGAGATCTCCGGCAAATGCATCCAGCGCGGTATTCTCGTTCAGGCGTTCGTCCAGGGCGCGCAGGCTGCGGATGCCCGCCAGTCCGGACAACTGGTGATTCAACGCAGCCAGGGGGCTCATCCCGGCGCAGGCGGCGCTCATTGCCAGGCCGTGACCGTTGCCGGTGATTGCCTGCTCCCGCCGGGCACGCTGCTGGTTGACCAGGTCCTTCAGACGGCTGGTTTCGTCGAAGCGAACCGTGTGCAGGGTGTCGTGCATCAATTGTGCCTGCTCCCGGGCGTTGCGCAACAGTGCCTTGGAGGACAGCACGAAACGCGCGGTGACATCCTGCTCGTCGTCCACCGCGCCGCGCATGGAGGTAAAGGTGTTGATCGACCCCACCGTGGCCGACTGGCGATGCTGCACGTCGAGGTAGTTGCCGTCACCCAGCCCCAGTTCCGTCAGCACGTTGGTGTAAAGGGGCAGCAGTGACTTCTCGTCAGCGGTAAGGGCGGGCAGGGGAGCGATGGTCTGCTGGTATACCAGTCCATTGGTGCCACGGCCGTAGGTAGTGACTGGCACGCCACCGCTGCCCTGTTGCTCGAATTCCAGCTCCGGCACACTGGCGGGCACGTCGGACAGTTCCACCTTCGGCAGGATGCTCTCGTCGTCAATCTGCAGCTGGCGGGCAACCAGGTCATTCGCAAGCTCCACCACCGCCTGCTTTTCCGCTTCATCCAGTGTCGATTTGATTTGCGCCAGCCGCGCGGCCTCGGCCTCCATGCGGCGAGTGGACAGGCCCGTATCGGGAGTCATTACCAGCGTGACCCGGTGGGGGTTATCCAGTAATAGCCGGCGTGCCAGCTGGCGGATGTAATCCGGATCATGAATTTTTGCACGCATGCCGGCAATCACCGGCTCGAGGTTCAGCACGGCGATCGGGTCGCTGTAGTGGGTGGCGCAACCCAAAGCCTGCAAGATCAGTTGCAGGCCGTAGGGGTAGCCATCGCCGCTCACTTCCCGCTGGTGTAATTCCAGTTGGTGCAGCACAGCCTCCAGGCGTTCCTGGCTGACACCCTGTTCTGCCACCTCCTCCAGCACACCCAGCACCATGGCCTCCAGCTGGTCGGCCCGGTCCGCCTCGCTGCCCTCGATACCGCAGCAGAACACCATCTCCCGCATGGAGTCTTCCAGGCCGCACAGCGGGGAGGGGGCCTGGCCCAGGGAAGTGGTTTCCAGTGCATGTTGCAGGGGCGAGGCGCTGTTCTCCAGCAATACACTGGACAGCAGTTGCGCCTCCAGCAATTGTTCCAGGTCCGTGCTCTCGCCCAGCATCCAGCCCATCACCAGGTGGGTCCGGTTGTCGGTGCTGCCGCTTTCGTCGAAAGCGTAGCAGTCCTCGATGCGCAGTGGAGCGTCCAGGCGCCGCTCGGCCCTCACCTGGATGCGCTGGTCGAGGCGCTGGAAGCGCTGCAGCGCACGCTCTTCGAACACGGCCTGCAGTTCCGCCGCGGGAATATCACCGAAGGTCATGAAGATGGAATTGCTGGGGTGATAGTGGCTGCGGTAAAAATCCACCAGTTGCTGGTAACTCAGGTCGGGAATGTGTTCCGGGTCGCCGCCGCTGTTGTAGTGGTAGGTGGTACTTGGAAACAGCTGCTCGCAGAGTTTCTGCCAGAGGGTGCTGGTCACCGAGCTCATGGCGCCTTTCATCTCGTTGAAGACCACGCCTTTGAACACCAGGTCGCTTTCCGGGTTATCCGGCTCGGCGAATTCTACCCGGTGGCCCTCCTGGGCGAAGTCCAGGGGATCCAGCCGGGAGAAGAACACGGCATCCAGGTACACCTGCAGCAGGTTGTCGAAGTCCTTGCGGTTCTGGCTGGCGAACGGGTAGGCGGTCCAGTCTGAACTGGTGAAGGCATTCATGAAGGTATTCAGGGAACGCCGCAGCATCATGAAAAATGGGTCGCGCACCGGGTAGCGTTCGCTGCCGCAGAGGGCAGTGTGCTCAAGAATGTGGGCCACCCCGGTGGAGTCCTGGGGCACCGTGCGCTGGGCAACCAGGAACACGTTTTCGCTGTAGTCTGCTGCCAGGTGATAGTGCATGGCGCCAGTGGCAGTGTGCTCGAACTGCTCCACCCGTATATTGAGGGAATCGATCGTCTGCTGGCGCAGCGGGGTGAACGCCGGGTGGGCGCTGGGAAGGGCGGAACTTTCGTTGCTCATGAGGAACTCGGTGTTGAAAGAAAGGGGCCTATTCTAGGGTAAGTCCGCGCCTTTGGGCAGCACTTCTATACGGTACAGCCAGGGCCAGCGCTTGCCGGTCACCCAGATCCCCCCGTCAGCGGGGTTGCGGGCTATACCGTTGAGGACGTCGGTCCCGGAGCGTCGCTCGTTGCCGGGTAGCAGACCGTTCAGATCGATACTGCCGGTGACCTCACCGGATCGCGGGTTGATGATCACCACGCGGTTGCTCTGCCAGACATTGGCCCACAGCGCGCCTTCCACCCATTCCAGCTCGTTCAGCCGGTGCAAGGGCCGCCCTTCCTCCCTCACGCTGATGCTGTGCTCGATGCGCCCGCTCTGCGGGGAAAGAAAGTGAAGCTTGTCGCTGCCGTCACTGTAGATCAGCTGTTGGCCGTCGCTGGTCATTCCCCAGCCCTCGCCGGGAATGGGAAAACTGTGAAGCAACTCCAATTGTTCCCGCTCATAGACCAGCATCGCGCGATTGCGCCAGGTGAGCTGGTAAACACGATCCCCGAGTACGGTCAGGCCCTCGGCGAAAATCCTCGGGTGCAGTTTGCGCGATGTCAACAAGGTGCCCTCGGGGAACTGGTAACGCAACAGGTGAGACTTGCCGTAATTACCGGTGCTGACGTACAGGTGGTCGTCGATGATCTGCAGGCCCTGTACGAAGTTGTCCCTGGACTGGGGAAGTTTATCCACCACCCGGTAAGTGAATTTCTCCACCGCCAGGGTAAGGGCAGGTGCCAGACACAGTAGCAGGATAAAAAAACGCGCTACGGCCATGGCCTATGCCCGGTTGCGGCTGAGGTCGCGAATAAGGAAGCGCGCCGGCGCCAGTGCGCGGCACAGGATACGATCCAGCGGTGGTGGTTCACCGCAGGCAGCACTGGCCAGTAGTTCCGCAGCCAGCGGTGTGGAAGTCAGCCCCCGGGAACCGTGACCAGTGCTGAGGTAAAGTCCTGGCATGTACTTGCCCTTCTTGTCGATGGTCTGCCGCGCATTCCTGCGCAGTTTGGCAAAGTCTTGCAGGAAGGCGTCCCGGTCCGGCACCGGCCCCACCAGGGGCAGGTAGTCCGGGCTGGCGCAGCGAAAACCCACCCGCCCGGACAGTGTATCCGGGTTGATTGCATCCAGCATAGTCTCCCAGGCGGGGACCGCGGCCGCCAGCCGGGAGAGATTTTCCCGGTGGTCCTCTACCCGCAGGTCCTCGTTGGTATCCCCAAGGTCAAAGGTGGCACCGATACAGTGTTCCCCCTCCCTCGCCGGTGCGATATAGCCCTGGTGGCAGAATGCCGTGCGTAGTGCCTGCAGGCAGCTATTAGCGGGCAGTTGGGTAGTCTGGCCGCGAATACGCTGCAGCGGCAACCACTCCAGACCCGCCCGCGAAACGCTGCCAGTGCCCGTGGCGACGAAGGCGCACTCCGCCTCCGCGAGCACCTGATCGCCCCGCATGGCGCGCCATTGACCATCTGAAGTCGACAGTGCCAGTGGGCCACAGTGCTCCCTGAGGGTGATACCAGCTCGCTCCACCAGCGCCCTGCATACGGACCCCGGGCGCAGCCATCCCGAGGCAGGGAGCCAATAACCGCCCGATTCCTGTTCGATTCCCGTAAGCCGGTTGGCCTCGGCCGCATCGACTACCCGGGCCAGTTCCGGCACACCGGCTAGAACCTTCGACAGGGCGGCCATCTCCTCGCTGTCGCCGTGCTGGTTAAAACTGCCGCAGAGGGCGCCGTCGCATCCTTCCACCAGTGCGCCGTTGTGAAACAGTTCTTGGAAAAATCCACCGGCGAAGCGAAAACTCTGCAGGGCGAAGTCCGTCAGGGGCGAGTGTTTGTGGGACAGGCGTGTATAGAGTATGCCCTGTTCGTTGCCGGATCCGGCGCCGGCCAGACCGCCCTGGTCCAACAGGGTGACGGTGATGCCGCGGCGCGCCAGTGCATCAGCCACGGTGCAGCCGGCCAGTCCGGCGCCGATGACCAGAGCGCTGCTGGGTGCCGTCTGAGCCACGGCGGGCAGGTCCCAGGGGGTTTGGGATACCGAGGCATCCGCTGCCGGTGGTCGTGTCAGCTCTCCCCGCAGGCACTCACGCTTGCGACCGAAGCCAGGCGCTTTTTTCACTTCGAACCCCGCGGCCTCGAGGTCTCGACGAACCTGGCCGGCGGCAGTGAAGGTCGAGAAGGTGGCGCGTGCCCTGCTGAGACGGCCCACAGCCTGAATTACGTCCGTATCCCACATGGCGGTGTTGCGCGCCGGGGCGAAACCGTCCAGGTACCAGGCGTCGACCAGGGGGCGCTGTCGGCCTGCGAGATCTGCCAGGACATCGCCTACCTCATCCCACCACAGGTCCAGGGTGAGAGCGCCGCCCTCGAACAGCAGGCGGTGCTGTCCGGGCAGCAGCCCCGGGTACTGCCTCAGCAACTGCCCGGAGAGGGGCCGCAGCTCTGGCCAGTCGGCCGCGGTGCGGGCCAGGTCCGTCGCAGTCAGGGGGTATTTTTCGATCGACAGGTAGTGCAAACGGGGACGGGGTTGGGGCAGGTGCCGCCAGGCCTGCCAGGTCAGCAGGAAATTGAGGCCGGTGCCAAAGCCGGTTTCAGCGATGGTGAACGGCTCATCCCGGCATCCCTCCCAACGCAGTGGCAGCCCATTGCCCTCGACGAACACATAGCGGCTCTCTTCCAGGCCGTTTTCCCGGGCGTAGTAGACGTCGTCGAAGTCAGTTGACAGCGGGGTGCCGTCTTCGCCCCACACCACCGAAGCAGCAGGTGCCGGCTGCCAGGGTGTGTTGGGCTTCATCCAGCCCGGCTTTTCAGGTTCACCTCGGCGGGCAGCCAGGCGGGGATATGGGGATTGTCCTCCGCCAGCAGGTCATCCACTGCGAACACGTGCAATTCCGGGTCGGCTTGCGGTGGCTGGTAGAGGGTGACCAGGTAATCGCCGGCGTTGATATCCTGGGGCAGGCGGATTTCCCAGCGGTGTCCCTGGATACGCAGGGTGCTGTCCCCTGGTTGCAGTCGGATTTTGGCCACGTAGTTGTGCTTGCCCACCGGTTTCAGGCTGCGGCTTTCGCTGCTGACCAGTTTGCCGAACAGGCGGGTCTTGATCGAGCAGATCGGCGCCATGTCGCGGCGGCTTTCCGGGATATTCGGGTCGGACAGTCGCTGGGTGATACGGGTCAGTGCAGTGCTGCCCTCGGAACCGTTGAGGCGGACCTTGTCGACGCTGAAAGGAATCTTGGCCAGCTTCTCGGCGTCCTGCCTGGCAGTCTCGCGCTTGGCGATCTCTTCTTCGCTGGGCAGGGTACGCGCAGCCTCCTGCAACTCCGCGTAGTACTCGGTGAGTAGCGCGTGCAGGCGGGCGACGTTTTCCTTTTCCAGTTCGAGGTTGTATGTGGTGCTGTGTACCTTTAGCGGCTTGCTCTCCATGGCCGGCTCTTGCGGGGGTGGATCTCCCGGTGCGACCTCGGCGGCCTGCGGTGCCCTCGATGCGATGATCTGTTCCTGCAGCAGGGTCACCTCCCGTTCGGTGACCTGGATCAGGCGCTTGCGGATGGTGACAGTTTCTTCCACCAGGGTCTTGACCGCCGGGTTGTCGCTCTGTTCTGCGGGGATGCCATTCGGCTGCAGCATGCTGATAGTCTTCTCGTACTGCTCCAGCTCCCGGGTGAGTACCTCGCGCTCCTTCGCCAGCGACTGCAATTCCCACATGGCCTCGCGCTGCTGGGCACTGGCCAGTGCGGGCAATAGCAGTACACAGGCGACCAGGACAGCACGCAGGGGCGGCCAGACGCCGTTCTGTGTGTTGCCGGTGCTGTGTCGGGCTGTCAGAGACAGCAGGAACATGACGCAATACCCATACTCGAATGAGAGGAAATCATACCAAAATTGGCCCTTTTACTGGCGATTTCACGGTATTTAAGAGACCTGGTTCACACTTAGTCGGACTTTTTCTGCACTTTTCAATAGACCCTGCTGATTGATCAGCATCGCGCCTGGCATTAGACTTTGGTCATCCCGTCGCCAGAGGTTGTCATGTCGCAATACCAGACCCAGTCCATCCCCCAAGAAAAGTTCCTGCTGATGGCGGTCAACCTGTTGCACAAGGCCTTCGTGGAGGCACCTCGCACTGACGCCAAGAACATCTACCGGGAGATCTCCGAAGGCAAAGCGGTGCACCTGACCACGGTGCGCATGGAAGACGGTTCAACCAGCCGCTTCAACCTGAAGCTCGATCACAGTGAGTATCGCGGGAAGCTCAATTACGGGGCATTTCGTGCCAGCCTGGCGACACTGATTGGCAATGTCACTCAGGCCCTGAAGGACGAGCGGGAGATCAATGTATTCAATGCCCAGGAAGATCCGGGCACCATGATGTTCGGGATCACCGCGGTCACCCTGGAAGACGATACACCGAACGTGATGGTACTGGGTGCCGAACTGGGCGGCGGGGCCGGCCAAGCCATGCTCAGCCTGATGTACCTGGACCCATCGCAGTTCGTCGATCAGGCCCCTGAGAGCTCCGGTCCCCCGGGGACGGTCTGATTTCAGCTGCTGGTGACCTGGACTGTCGGTAGCGGTGGCGGGTCGATGCGCAGCTTTTCCGACGGCGCCATAACGTCGGCAGTACCACTGGCCACCAGTTTTTCATCCTGGTTGTAGATCCGGCACTCCAGGGTCACAAACTGGCGTCGGTCGTTTTTCTCAGTCACTTCCAGTGAGACGGTAATGGTGTCGTCAATACGTACCGGCGCCCGGAAGCGCAGGGACTGCCCCAGGTAGATGGATCCGGGCCCGGGCAGGGTGGTGGCAATGGCGGCCGACACCAGGGCGCCGGTCAGCATGCCGTGGGCGATACGCCCCTGGAACTGGGTGCCTGCGGCATAGGCCTCGTCGAGGTGCACCGGGTTCGCGTCGCCGGAAACTACCGCGAACAGCTGGATGTCCTGCTCGCTGACGATTTTCGAGTAAGTGGCGGTCTGCCCTATGGTAATCTCGTCAAAGGTGAAGTTTTCCAGTTGTGACATTCGCTGTACCCTCTGACTGTGTGGACGATGAAAGCATAGCCTGTTTTCATTGCCCACGCCCCATGTGACTCCCCGGTGACAGGCCCAGCCATGCAGGATCACGCCGGACACGAACGCCGTGTCCCCGACATCGATTACCCCACGGAGCTGCCGGTGGCCGAGCGGCGGGAGGAGATCGCCCGCGCAATCGCCGGGCACCAGGTGGTTATCGTAGCGGGTGAGACCGGCTCCGGTAAAACCACGCAATTGCCCAAGATCTGCCTGGAACTGGGTCGCGGGAGGCGCAAACGGATCGGGCATACCCAGCCCCGGCGATTGGCTGCGCGCACCGTCGCCCAGCGCATCGCACAGGAACTCAATACCCGCCTGGGGGAACTGGTGGGCTACCAGGTGCGTTTTACCGACAGGGTATCCGACGACAGTGCCATCAAGCTGATGACTGACGGTATCCTGCTGGCGGAGATGCAACACGACCGCCTGCTGCAGGCTTACGACACGATCATCATCGACGAGGCCCACGAGCGCAGCCTCAATATCGATTTCCTGCTGGGATACCTGAAGCGAATCCTTCCCTGTCGCCCCGACCTGAAGCTGATCATTACCTCGGCCACCATCGACCTGGAAAGCTTCTCCCGTCACTTCGACGACGCACCGGTGGTCGAGGTGTCGGGTCGCACCTACCCGGTAGAAACCCTGTACCCGGGCAGCGCCGAAAACACTGATGAGGGTGTGCAGTCCCATATCGTGTCCCTGGTGCAGGAGATCGATGCGGGCCAGTTTGGCAGGCGCGGCGACGTGCTGGTGTTTCTTCCCGGCGAGCGCGACATCCGCGAACTGGCCCGGACCCTGCGGCGGGAGTGCGATCTGGACATCCTGCCGCTGTACGCACGCCTGAGCCAGGCGGAGCAGAACCGGGTGTTCGATCTGAGTCGGCGGCGGGGCACCCGAGTGGTGCTGGCGACCAACGTCGCTGAGACATCGATTACCGTGCCGGGCATACGCTACGTCATCGACCCGGGGCAGGCCCGTATCAGCCGCTACAGCTATCGCACCAAGGTCCAGCGCCTGCCCATCGAGGCCATTTCCCAGGCCAGCGCCAACCAGCGCCAGGGACGCTGCGGTAGGGTGGAGGCGGGTGTGTGCCTGCGCCTGTACAGCGAGCAGGATTTCCTGCAGCGACCGGAGTTTACCGACCCTGAAATCAAGCGCACCAACCTGGCCTCGGTGGTGCTGCAGATGCTGACTCTGGGCCTTGGGGAGGTGGAGAACTTTCCCTTCATCAACCCGCCGGATTCTCGCCTGGTGCGGGACGGTTACAAGCTGCTGGAGGAACTGGGTGCTGTAACGCCGGCGGGTAAACTGACCCAGGTGGGCAGGCGCATGGCACGGCTGCCGGTGGACCCGCGACTGGCGCGCATGGTACTGGCCGCCCAGGAGCAGGGCTGCCTGGAGGAAATACTGGTGATCGCCAGCGCCCTGGCGATACAGGATCCACGGGAGCGCCCGGCGGAAAAACAGCAGCAGTCGGACCAGATGCACGCCCGCTTCCGACACAAACGCTCAGATTTCATGGCCTGGTTGAACCTGTGGCGCTATTACGAGGAGCAGCGCCAGGTCCTGAGCCAGAACCAGTTGCGCAAGCTGTGCAAGCGCGAGTTCCTGTCCTACCTGCGTATGCGCGAGTGGCGTGATATCCACACTCAGCTCAGTATCGCCTGTCGGCAGCAGAAAATGCGTACCCGGGGAGAGCTGCCGGAAGAGGAAAATTACAGAGGTGTGCACCTGGCACTGCTATCGGGCCTGCTGGGCAATATCGCCCAGTTGCAGGAGGGGAGGGAGTACCTGGGCAGCCGCAACCGCAAGCTGTTTATCTTTCCGGGCTCCTCCCAGGCGCGCAAACCGCCGAAATGGCTGGTGGCGGCGGAGATCGTGGAAACCTCCAGGGTGTATGCCCGTGGGGTGGGGGCCATCGACCCCGAGTGGGTTATCGGCATCAATCCAGCCCTGCTGAAACACCACTACTACCAGCCCCGCTGGCAGGCCCGCAGCGGCAGGGTGATGGCCTGTGAGCGGCTCAGCCTCTACGGTCTTACCGTGTCCGACAAGCGCTCCGTGCATTACGGCCCCATCGCACCGGTAGAGAGCCGGGAGCTGATGATCCGGGAGGGTCTGATTGCCGGAAAGTACCGGCAGTTTCCCGCTTTTCTCAAGCACAACCAACGCCTGGTGAGGGAGCTGGAGGAACTGGAGTCCCGCACCCGCCGTCGGGATATCCTGGCCGATGAACAGGTGTTGTTCGAATTCTACAACGAGCGCCTTCCTCGCGACGCCTACACCGCCGGCCGACTGCAGTCCTGGCTCAAGCGCAACCCGGAAGCGGGGCAGGCACTGAAGCTGGACAGGGAAACCCTGCTGGCCCGGGACCCGGGGAGCGAACTGGGGGAGCAGTTCCCCGACGAGTTGCAGTGGGAGGACATGACGTTCAGGCTCAGCTACCGCTTTGAGCCCGGTAAAACCAGCGACGGGGTATCGGTCACCGTACCCGTGGCCCTTCTCAACCGGGTACCGAGATACCTGTTCGACTGGTTAGTGCCGGGATTGCTGCGGGAAAAGTGTATCCAGTTGATCAAGGGGCTGCCCAAGGAGAAGCGCAAGCGCCTGGTGCCGGCCCCGGATTATGTCGACCGGGCCCTGTCGCGCCTGCATGCGAGCAACGTGGATCTGCTCGAGGTCCTGGCCGAGATCCTGTCGCAGATGGGTGGCTTGACCCTGTCGCGTTCCGACTGGGCCGTGGATAAACTGGACGATTACTATCGCATGAATGTACGGGTGGTTGACGCCCGCGGGAAGTTGCTGGAACAGGGACGAAACCTGGACAGCCTTGTGCTGCAGTTTCGCGACGACACCCGCCAGAGCCTCGATGCCGGCAAGGAGAACTCCCCGGCCAGGGAAAACATCACCCGCTGGGATTTCGGCGAACTGCCCGGGGAGTGGCGTTTCCGCCAGGCGGGGGTGGATATCGTCTCCTGGCCGGCCCTGGTGGACAAAGGGCAGAGCGTGGCCATCGAGCTCTGTGACTACCCGGACGAGGCCGCCCTGCGCCATCGCCTGGGTGTGCTGCGCCTGCTGCGCCTGGCCAACAGCCAGCAGGTGAAGTACCTGCGCAAACAGCTGCTGCGGGGCAACGAATTCAACCTGGTACTGGCGGGCGCGGGATTGGAGCGGGCAACTGTCGTCGAAGACCTCATCGATGCGGCCTATGCCCAGGCCATGCACCTGGATGATTCCCTGCCCTGGACGGAGGACGCCTTCCGCGCCCTGGAACGGGCGGGTCGGGGGGAGGTGATCGGCCGCGCCAACGAGCTTGAGGCGATACAGTTGAATACGCTGCAGGTGCTGGCGGAAGTGCGCCGCAAACTCGCGGAGATGGCCCCGGACAAGTGGATCAATACCAAGGAGGATATCGAGGAGCAACTGCGTGACCTGCTGCAGCCGGGATTCCAGCGGGACACCCCCGGCGACTGGCTGGCCCAGTATCCCCGCTACCTGAAAGCGCTGCGCGCCCGGGTGGAGCGCCTCAGTGGCCAATACGCCAAGGACCAGAAGCACACCGCGCTGTTACAGGAGCTGTCCGAGCCGCTGCAGCAGACCAGGGGACAGAGCGACGGACTGCTGTTGCGCTGCCCGGCGGCGATGCAATACCGCTGGATGCTGGAGGAGCTGCGGGTATCACTGTTTGCGCAGAACCTGGGCACCCGGCAGGCGGTGTCGCAGAAGCGCCTGCAGGAGCAGTGGCAACAGGTACAGGCGTGGCTGGATAAAAAACCTCATCAAATATAGGGTTAAGAAATACTGTATTATTTTGGTCGGGTATGAAACTTCCAAATGGACACCCGGTCATACCTAGCACGAACGCTGTCCGTT
>JAACFI010000102.1 GCA_009937575.1 Haliea sp. | reverse complement strand
TGACCTTCCACGAGCGCGCAGCGGCGCTCAAGGCCATGGCCAAGCACCTGATGAGCAAGAAAGACGAGTTCTACGCCGTGTCCGACAAGACCGGCGCCACCCGGGCGGATGGCTGGATCGATATCGAGGGTGGCATCGGTACCGTCTTCAGCTACGCCAGCCTGGTCACCCGGGAGTTACCGAATGACGTGATCTGGGTTGAGGGTGATATGGAGCGCCTGTCCGCCAAAGGCAGCTTTGTGGGCCGCCATATCCTGTCTCCCAAACCCGGGGTGGCGGTTCACATCAACGCCTATAACTTTCCCTGCTGGGGCATGCTGGAGAAGATTGCCCCCAGCCTGGCCGCCGGCATGCCGGTGATCGTCAAGCCTGCCACTCCCAGTGCCTATCTCACCGAGGCCATGGTGCGGGAAATGATCGCCGGGGAATTTTTCCCGGAGGGCGCCATACAACTGATCTGCGGCAGTGCCGGCGACCTGCTGGACCACCTGTCCGAGCAGGATGTGGTGACCTTTACCGGTTCCGCCAGCACCGGCCAGAAACTGCGCACCCACCCGAATATCGTCGCCAATTCCATCCCCTTCACCATGGAGGCGGATTCCCTCAATTGCGCCATCCTCGGCCAGACCGTCGCAGCGGATGACGAAGAATTCGAGATTTTCATCAAGGAAGTGGCCAAGGAAATGACCACCAAGGCCGGCCAGAAATGCACGGCGATCCGCCGCGTTATCGTGCCCTCGGCGATGATGGGCCCGGTGGCGGAAGCGCTGCAGGCGCGTCTCGCCAAATCGACCCTGGGTGACCCCTCGGCTGAAGGGGTCAGGATGGGGCCGCTGGTGGGCCGGGACCAGGCCCGCGACGTACAGGCCAAGGTCGACCAGCTGTCACAGGAGTGCGAGATCATTCTCGGCGGTGGTCCCGACTTCTCTATCGAGGGCTGTGACAACGCCAGCGGCGCTTTCTACCCGGCTACCCTGTTGCGCTGTGACGACCCTTTCAACAAGTTACTGGTACACGAGGTGGAGGCCTTCGGCCCCGTCAGCACACTGATGCCCTACGATACCCTGGATGATGCTGTGGCGATCGCCCGCCTCGGCAAGGGCAGCCTGGCCGGTTCCCTGTATACTTACGACGACGCCGAGGCACGCCAGGTGATCCTGGCCACCGCGCCCTACCACGGTCGCATGCTGGTGCTTAACAGGGACTGTGCCGGTGAGTCCACTGGTCACGGTTCGCCCCTCGCCAACCTGGTTCACGGCGGGCCGGGCAGGGCCGGCGGCGGTGAGGAACTGGGTGGCCTGCGGGCGGTGAAGCATTACATGCAGCGCACGGCACTGCAGGGATCTCCCACCAGCCTGATGGCGATTACCGGCGAGTATCACCCCGGTGCCCGGGTCTACAGCGACGACGTGCATCCCTTCAAGAAGTATTTTGAGGACCTCCAGATCGGCGAGACCCTGGTGACCCACCGCCGTACCGTCACCGAGGCGGATATCGTCAACTTCGGCTGCGTGAGTGGCGATCATTTCTATGCCCACTTCGATGAGATTGCGGCAAAGGATTCCTTCTTCGGCCAGCGCGTGGCCCACGGCTACTTCGTGATCTCGGCCGCGGCCGGGATGTTCGTGGAGCCGTCGCCGGGTCCGGTGATCGCCAACTACGGACTGGAAAACCTGCGCTTTATCGAGCCGGTGCCCGCGGGAACCACCATCCAGGTGCAACTGTCGGTGAAGAAGAAGATCAAGAAAGCGCCTCGCGGCGATGAGAAGCCTAACGGTGTGGTGGTATGGGCCATCGAGGTGACCAACCAGGAGGGCAAACCGGTAGCCCTCTACGACATCCTCACCCTGGTAGAACGGCGCGACGCCTGATAATTCGGAGAACCTGCGATGAGCTACGACAATATCGAGTATTCAGTCGACCAGGGCGTGGCAGTGCTCAAGCTGAACCGCCCTGATGCCCTCAACAGCTTTACCGCCGATATGCACGCGGAGGTGCGCGAGGTGCTCACCAGTGCCGCCGGCGACAAGTCGGTGCGCGCCGTGCTGCTCACCGGCAACGGGCGCGGTTTCTGCGCCGGGCAGGATCTCAATGATCGCGCCGTTTCCCCCGGTGAGTCCATGCCGGATCTCGGTGATTCGGTGGAGAACTACTACAATCCGCTGATCCGCCTGATCACTACAATGGAGAAACCGGTGATCTGCGCGGTCAACGGCGTGGCAGCTGGCGCCGGCGCCAATATCGCCCTGGCCTGTGACATCGTGATCGCCGCGCGCTCTGCCAAATTTATTGAGTCCTTCGCCAAGTTGGGTCTGATCCCCGACTCCGGTGGCACCTGGCACCTGCCGCGCCTGGTGGGTATGGCCCGGGCCAAGGGACTTGCCATGCTGGGGCCCAAGGTGTCAGCGGAACAGGCGCTGGACTGGGGCATGATCTGGCAGGTGGTGGATGACGGGGAACTGATGGATACCGCCCTGGGGCTGGCGCAGCAGATGGCGACCCAGCCCACCCGCGGTTTTGCCTTTACCAAGCAGGCCTTTGCCGCTTCTGCCGCCAACTCGCTGGATGACCAACTCAACCTGGAGCGGGACCTGATGCGGGCGGCAGGCCAGACCCATGACTACCAGGAGGGCGTGAAGGCCTTCCTGGAAAAGCGCACGCCCGAGTACCGGGGCGAATAATGTCCCTGGACACACAACAATTGGCCCAGGCCTGCGCCGATGCAATGTGGGTCGACGACAAGGCCTCACAGGGCCTGGGCATGGAAATCAGGGCGATCGCCCCGGGCAGGGCGGAGATCAGCATGGCAGTGCGGCAGGATATGGTCAATGGCCACAGTATCTGCCACGGCGGCTACATCTTCACCCTCGCGGACAGCGCCTTCGCCTTTGCCTGCAACAGTGAAAACCACAATACCGTCGCCGCCGGGGTGCGCATCGAGTTCCTGGCGCCGGCGGAACTCGGCGACCAGTTGCTGGCGGTGGCGGAGCAGGAGCACCAGGGCGGCCGCACCGGCGTCTACGACGTGGTGGTCACCAACCAGGACGGGAGAAAACTTGCCCTGTTCCGCGGCAATTCCCACCGTATTGGCGGCGCCCTGGTAGACCAGGAAAGCGGAGTATCCCAGCTATGAACGACGCCTTTATTTGCGATGCCGTGCGTACGCCCATCGGCCGTTATGGCGGCGCCCTGTCGACGGTTCGGGCCGATGACCTGGGTGCCGTTCCCATCCGCGCGCTGGTGGAGCGCAATGCTTTGGTCGACTGGGCCCTGGTGGACGACGTGTGGTACGGCTGTGCCAACCAGGCGGGGGAGGACAACCGCAACGTGGCACGCATGAGCACCCTGCTTGCGGGCCTGCCGGTCGACGTACCCGGGGTTACGGTCAACAGGCTGTGCGGTTCGGGCATGGAAGCGGTGGGCAGTGCCGCACGCGCTATCAAGTCGGGGGAGATCCAGCTGGCGATTGCCGGTGGCGTGGAGTCCATGTCCCGGGCGCCCTTCGTGACCGGCAAGGCGAGCAGTGCATTCAGTCGCGATGTTCAGGTATACGACACCACCATCGGCTGGCGTTTTGTCAACAAGCTGATGGAGCAGCAGTACGGAATCGATTCCATGCCCGAGACTGCGGAAAACGTGGCAGAACAGTTTTCCATCAGTCGCGAGGACCAGGACGCTTTCGCCCTGCGCAGCCAGCAGCGCGCGGCCGCGGCGCAGGAAGCCGGGCGCTTTCAAGACGAGATCGTGCCGGTGACCATCCCCCGGCGCAAGGGCGACCCGGTGGTGGTCAGCTCGGATGAGCACCCCCGCGCAGATACCACCGCGGAGGCGCTGGCCAGGCTGGGGACACCCTTCAGGGAAAACGGCACTGTGACCGCGGGCAATGCATCCGGTGTCAATGACGGCGCCTGCGCGCTGTTAATCGCATCCGGCGATGCGGCCAGTCAGCACGGCCTGACGCCGAAGGCGCGGGTACTGGCAATGGCCAGCAGTGGCCTGGAGCCCAGGATCATGGGTTATGGCCCGGTGGAGGCCAGTCGCAAGGTGCTGGCGAAGACGGGCCTGTCGATTACCGATATGGATGTGATCGAATTGAACGAGGCCTTTGCGGCCCAGGGCCTTGCGGTTATGCGCGCCCTGGAACTGCCGAACGACGCTGAACAGGTAAACCCCAATGGCGGGGCGATCGCCCTGGGCCATCCATTGGGGATGAGCGGTGCCCGGCTGGTGACCACAGCCATGTACCAGTTGCACCGCGCCGATGGACGCTACGCCCTGTGCACCATGTGTATCGGCGTCGGCCAGGGTATTGCCCTGGTTATCGAACGGGTGTGAACGAATATCACGAGGGAGAAACAACCATGAGTCAGGATGTCCCACAGGCAGAACTGGACGAACTGGAAGCGCAGTTCCAGGCCAGGATCGACGCAGAGGAGAAAATCGAGCCCAAGGACTGGATGCCGGAAGCCTATCGCAAGAACCTGGTGCGGCAGATTTCCCAGCACGCCCACTCCGAGGTGATAGGCATGCAGCCCGAGGGCAACTGGATTACCCGGGCGCCGACCCTGCACCGCAAGTGCATCCTGCTGGCCAAGGTGCAGGACGAGGGTGGCCACGGTCTCTATCTGTACAGTGCCACGGAAACCCTGGGCACCAGTCGCGAGGAGTTGGTTCAGGCGCTGCACGACGGCGTGGCCAAGTACGCTTCCATCTTCAACTACCCGGCCCTGACCTGGGCTGATATCGGCGCCATCGGCTGGCTGGTGGATGGCGCAGCCATCGTCAACCAGGTATCCCTGCAGCGCACCTCCTACGGGCCTTATTCCCGGGGCATGATCCGCATCTGCAAGGAGGAGAGTTTTCACCAGCGCCAGGGTTACCACATCATGATGACCCTGATGCAGGGCAGTGAAGAACAGCGGGCCATGGCCCAGGATGCCCTGGACCGCTTCTGGTGGCCGTCCATGATGATGTTCGGGCCACACGACGCCGAGTCGGCCCATTCTGCCCGGTCCATGAAGTGGAAAATCAAGCGCCAGAGCAACGACGAACTGCGGCAGAAATTCGTCGACCAGAGCGTCGCCCAGGCGGAGGAAATCGGCCTGAAGATACCCGACCCGGAGCTCAAGTGGAACGAGGAGCGCGGGCACTATGATTTCGGCGAGATCGACTGGGAAGAGTTCAGCCGGGTAGTCAGCGGCAATGGCCCCTGTAACCGGCAGCGCCTGCAACACCATATCCGGGTGCACGAGGAAGGGCAGTGGGTGCGCGATGCCATCGCCGCCCACGAGGAAAAGAAAAGACAACGCGCCGGCAAGGCCGCCGCCTAGGAGGAATCGTCATGTCTGAACATATGAAACTTTACGAGGTATTCATTCGCTCCCGGCGCGGCCTGGATCACAAGCACGTGGGCAGCCTGCACGCGGAGGATCCCCAGCAGGCCCTGGAGTACGCCCGGGACATTTATACCCGCCGCAGTGAGGGTGTCAGCATCTGGGTGGTAAATTCCTCGGATATCACCGCGTCGCAGGAAGGGGACTGTGAAAGTTTCTACGATCCCCACGACGACAAGCCCTACCGCCACGCCACCCACTACCAGCTTCCCGAAGCTGTCAACAACATGTAGGGGGTGAGCTGTGACAGTTTCCAAAGACACGATCAAACGATACTCGATACGCCTGGGCGACGACGCGGTGGTGCTGGGGCATCGCCTGTCAGAGTGGTGCAGTAGCGGTCCCTTCCTGGAGGAGGACCTGGCCCTGACCAACGTCGCGCTGGATTTCATTGGCCGGGCGCGCATGTTTTACGGCTACGCTGCGGAGCTGGCGGACGACGGTTCCACAGAGGATACCTACGCCTACACCCGTGACAATCGAGAGTTCACCAACCTGCTGATCCACGAACTGAAAAATGGTGACTTCGCCTTCACCATGGCGCGCCAGTACTTCATCGATGTGTACTCGCTGGCGTACATGGAGGCACTGCAGAATTCTTCCGACGAGACACTTGCCGCGGTCGCAGACAAGGCCGTCAAGGAGAGCCGCTACCACCTGCGTCGCAGCCACGACTGGATGTTGCGCCTGGGTGACGGCACCGAAGAGAGTCGTTCGCGCATGCAGCGCGCGGTCGATGACCTGTGGGGCTACACCCCGGAAATGTTCGAGATGGACGCCCTGGAACAGGAACTGGCGGATGCGGGTATCGGTGTGGATGCGGCAGCGTTGAGGGACGACTGGGAGCAGACCGTGCACGCCACCCTGGTCGAGGCAACCCTGGAGGTGCCGGAGGGTGACTGGGCGGTCAACGGCGGTCGCCAGGGCATGCACACGGAGGCGCTGGGGCATATGCTCAGCGATATGCAGTTCGTGCAACGCGCCTACCCCGGACTACAGTGGTAGGGCGGCACTGTGGCTGATCCCGCCATTATTCCCGCCCTGCCGGCGGAGGAGTATGAACGGCGTGAGCGCCGCGTCAATTCCTCCCTGCAGTCACTGTGGGACCTCCTGGATGCGGTCAAGGACCCGGAGATCCCGGCGGTCAGCCTGTGGGAGATGGGAATATTGCAGGACATCGCCATGCAGGGCGACCGGGTGATCGTTACCATTACCCCGACCTATTCCGGCTGCCCGGCAATGACGGTGATGGCGGAAGATGTATTGCAGGCGCTGGCCGATGCAGGTTATGCCGACAGCGAGGTGGTGACGCGCCTGTCGCCGGCCTGGTCGACCAGCTGGATGTCAGAGGAAGCCCAGGACAAATTGCGCGAGTATGGTATTGCGCCCCCGGGGCAGGGTGGCGGTAACGAACCGGTAGAAGTGCTCTGCCCCCGCTGTCACTCCGACGAGGTTCGCCGGCTCAGCGAATTCGGGTCCACCGCCTGCAAGGCACTGTATCAGTGCAGCGCCTGTGGTGAACCCTTCGATCATTTCAAACCAATTTAGGAAACCGCAATGGCAGATACACAATTTCACTCGTTGACTGTCGCCCGGGTAGAGCCGGAGACTGACAGTGCCATCAAGGTCAGTTTCAATGTACCGCCGGAACTCGCCGACACCTTCCACTACAAACAGGGGCAGTACCTGACCCTGCAGTCGGAGGTGGATGGCGAACAGGTGCGACGCTCCTATTCCATCTGCTCGGGTATCAACGACGAGGCCATGCAGGTGGCGATCAAGCGCGTGGAGGGCGGGGTGTTTTCCAATTTTGCCAACGATTCCCTGCACGCGGGTGACAGCGTCGAGGTGATGGCGCCCCAGGGTAGTTTTTATACCGAGCTGGACCCTGCCAAAGCGCGTAGTTACCTGTTTATTTCCGCGGGCAGCGGCATCACCCCGGTGGTCTCCAATATAAAGTCCATCCTCGAGGAGGAACCCGATAGCCGGGTGACCCTGCTGTTCGGCAACCAGCGCACCAATACCATTATGTTCCGTGAGACCCTGAGTTTTCTCAAGAACAGGTACCTGAGCCGCTTCCTCTGGGTAAACATCCTCAGTAAGGAAGACCAGGGTTCCGATGTTCTCAACGGTCGCCTGAATAACCGCAAGGGGGCCGAACTCAACCAGCAGCTGATCGACCTGGGCAGCTACGACGAGTACTTCATCTGCGGCCCGGAATCCATGATTTCCGAGGTGTCCCGGGGACTGCGTGGTGTGGGGGTGGAGGAAGAAAATATCCACTACGAACTGTTCGCCTCCTCCGCTGAGGACGCCAGGGCGGTGGTAGAGAAACACCACGCAAGGGCCAAGGAATACGGCGGCAAGACCAGCGAGGTGACTGTCGTCATGGACGGGCGCAGCATCAGCTTCGACCTGACCGCCGACGGAGAAAATGTGCTCGACGCCGGCATGAACCAGGGCATGGACCTGCCTTATTCCTGTAAGGGGGGCGTGTGCTCCACCTGTAAGGCGAAACTGGTCGAGGGCGAGGTCGATATGGATATCACCCACGGACTCGAAGGGGGTGAACTGGAGGCGGGCTTTATCCTGACCTGCCAGGCCCATCCCATTAGTGACAAAGTAGTGGTGGACTTCGACCAGAAATAAGCGGGGCAAATCGGGAGTAACAGCAAACTGGACGACATGGGGCCAGTCTTTTGAAAACTCCTCGTCACGTTGCCTCGGAGCGTGTCATGCGCTTCTTTGCCTCCCCCGCGGCATCCGTGGTGACCCGCCCCTGGCTGGATACTGTGGCACTGTGGTTGTTGCGCAGGTATTTTTTTCCCAGCTCGCGCTTGTGGGCGATGTCCCGGGCGGCCGAGGGAGATCTGGACCATTTCCTTGAGGCGGCTGGCTCGGCCCGGCTGTCTTCCCGCCAACTGCAGAAACTGCAACAGGTAATCAGTGACTTCGAGCGGCGCCGGCTCAAGGCCTTCATGGTGGAGCAGCTGTGGCACGACTACCTGTTCGGCAGCGCTCCGGTGGCACTGGAGCGGTTGTTGATCGCCGAGGAGATGCGGCTGGACGCCCGTACCGCCTACAATGTCATGCGGCGCCAGTTCCTCCCCTTCCGAGGATTGTTGCAGACTTCCGTGCGCATGAGTCCCCCCACACCGCGGGACGTTATGGAACGTTTTGGCCAGCAGGGCGAGCGAGTCGATGAGGCCTTCGAACTGCCCGCAGTATTCCCGCAGGTCGAGCGATCGCGAAGTATACCGGTACCCTGCGGCGAGGACTTCTGGTTGCGTTTCCCTTCGCCCTCTCCCGTCATGGGGGACATGGCATACGCCCGTGTCCACCAACCGCGCGGGGTGAAAAATCCTCCCACGCTTATTTTTGGTCACGGCATCTGTGTGGAATTCGATCACTATCACAACCTGGTGGACGAGGTGGCGGGTTTGACTGCACGTGGCATTCGCGTGATCCGGCCGGAAGCACCGTGGCATGGCCGACGGGTTCTACCGGGCCATTTTGGGGGAGAACAGCTATTGTCGACTGCGCCCACCGGCATGTTCGATTTTCTCAGCGCCCAGCACAAGGAGTGGGGGGTGCTGATTGATTGGAGCCGCGCCACCAGTAGCGGCCCGGTGGCGATAGGTGGCAGCAGCCTGGGCGCCCAGACCGCCAAGTCGATTGCAATGCGGGCGACTTCCTGGCCACAAAACTTGCGCCCGGACGCCCTGTTTGTACTGATCCATACACGCCATATCGCACAGACAGCGCTCGACAGCGCGCTCTCAGATATATGGAACCTGTCGGGGGCCCTGCGAGAGGCGGGTTGGCATCGGAACCTCGCGGAGGAATGGCTGCTCAGGCTGGATCCCACAGGTCAACCCTGTATGCCGCCGGAGTCGATCATCAGTATTACCGGCAGCGAAGACAACGTTACCCGCGCGGTCTCGGCGAACGAGCAGTTGGATCACTGGGGCGTCCCGGATGCTAATCGCTTCAGTTACCGGCGCGGGCATTTCACCATTCCCCTCAGTATGTTGCGCGAGGCCGCTCCCCTGGATCGCCTGCGCGAGGTACTGCAGGAATGCGTGTGAACTCCGGGCCATTCTCATGAGTACCCTGGCTACGATACCGCTGTGGCTACTCGTGACGCTGGGGATATTCTCCGCCCTGGGTCTCTGGCTGGCGGTGATCGCACCACTGTTGACCCGCCTGTTCTACCGCCGTCGCCAGCGCTCGGTGCGGCGCTTGGATCAAAACCTGGAATTCGGTTTATCGCCCTACGCGTTGGCAAGCCGCAAGCTGTGGCTGGATCGACTGCTTACTGACCCGGAGGTAGTGCGAGTGGTAGCGTCTATCGCGGAACAGAGCGGACAACCACTGGAGGTCGTGCAGTCGCGAGCGCTGCAGGACGCGCAGGAGATCGTGCCCTTTTTCAACCTGCTGTTGTACTTCCGCATCGGCTACTGGCTCGGCCGCTGGGTGCTGCGTACCATGTACTGGATACGCACCAGCTATGACGATGCAGATGCGCTTGCAGACATAGACCGGGACAGCTGTGTAGTGCTGGTGTCCAATCATCGCTCGAACCTCGATCCATTCATGCTGATTTATATGGCCTCCCGGCGCAGCGCGGTTTCCTATTCCGCGGGCGAATGGGCGCTCGCCTGGCCGTTCCGCTACCTGCTACACGCGATCGGCTTTTATATCCTGCGCCGCGAGGGTGGTGGTGACGAGTTGCATCGCACCCTGGTACAGCGCTATGTTTTCCTGGCGGCGAGTCATTGCATGCCCCAGGGGCTGTTCCTGGAGGGTGGTCTCAGCCGCGATGGACTTATGCAGCCGCTAAAGCTTGGACTGTTGAACTACCTGGTAAAAGCACGCGGGCACGGCAGCTGCCGCGATATTGTCTTCGTACCTGTGGGCTTGAGTTACGATCGTATTCCCGAGGACAGGACTCTGCTGGCCCATCAGCAACAGGGTTTTCGCGACAAGGGTCGCCTCTACGCGTCTATGTCCTTCGCGCGTTTTGCCGTCCTGATGATGCCGAGGATGATAGGCCTGTCTAAACCCTTTGGCACCGTGGTGGCCCGCTTTGGTCGCCCGATCTCCCTGGCCCGCTGGGAGCAGGAGACAGGCAATGACGTCGAAAAGGCAGAGCCTGGCTCTCGCCGCACTATGGTCACCTCCCTGGGAAATACCTTGCGCCAGGAAATTCAGCGTTTGATACCGATCCTGGCGATTTCGCTGTTGGCCGAGGAGTTGCTGCTGGCAGGCCAGCAGGGTGTTACCGAATTACAAATCAAGCATCGCGCGCTGTTCCTGGCCAGGCGTTTGCAGGCCGCTGGTGAACCGGTGATACTCGATCCGCTGACTGAGGATGCCGAATTTTCCCAGGCCCTGTACATGATATTGAAGCGCGGGATCGCGGAACTTGGAGCGGACGGCTGCCTGCGTGCAACCGCAGCGGGTAAATCTTTTCTCGAGTACTATCGCAATGCCATCCCGGACACTCCGGGATCGGATTGATAGGAATGATGTAGTGATCCGTATTTTTCGCTCCGCTGTTGTATCGAGAGCCAAATTGCTGCCACCGGGATTTTCCCTGTTCCTGGCGGTGGGTATGCTGGCGCCTGTCGGTATTGCGTTGCTCCGACCCACGCCTGCGGCGATTGACCCGGCCTGGGACTGGGCCAATGCCCTGGGTTACCTGGGCCTGGCGGTCAGCTTGCTGTTGTTTGTTTACGCCGGCCGGGCCCGTGCTTTTCCTCCCTACAGCGGTCGCTTTTTTGCCAATCTTCACCGTGACCTCGGCTATATTGCCCTGCTGCTGATCGGCGCCCATGTGGTGATATTACTGGTTCGCGAACCCCTGCTGCTCGAGCACCTGAAACCAACTGCGCCACTGCATATGCTGGCCGGCCTGTTGGCCCTGATCCTGCTGATGCTGCTCGCCCTGTGGGGTTCGGCAGATTGAGAAAATGTTCCACGACTTTTGTTTCGGGTGCCACGCTGAGTTGGCCATGCAGGGTGAGGACGCGGGGCCGCCACGACAGTGCGCCGTGTGTCATACACAGTGATTTAGCGATCGGAAAATCGATACCTAAGTATAATTGTATTGCCGCAGGCAACTAATACAATGATGGTTTCCCGGGATGAATTGCTGTCAGCTTGTTGGGCCCTTGTGGCACTACTATACTGGCACTTATAACAACAGGGTTTCGCTCTATGAAAAGTATTCGTAATTCAGTGGTGCGCGCCATTTCTGCCACCTTGTTACTTGGCGGGGGCTGGGCAATGGGGGCTGATGATCTCCCGCCCCCACTGCCGATCGAGCCCACCGGGATCATCGAAAGCCTGCCGGCCAAGTACCCGGAGCGCTGGTTCCTGGTGCACGACGCGGCGTTTTTCGGCATGTCAGACGGCAAGGTGTACGTGATCGATGCCGCCGCGGAGACCCTGGGTGCTCAGGTCAAGGGCCTGTTCAACGTGGTGCTGATGGGCAACATATTGCAGTCCGCACAGCGGAGTGAGATTTACGCCATGGAGACGTTCCACGAACGCGGCACCCGCGGCAAGCGTACCGACGTATTGACGATCTGGGACCAGGCGACACTGAGCCCCAAGGGCGAGGTCGTTTGGCCCAAGCCCATCCGCTTCATGGGCATGCCCCAGCAGTACGCCATGCTGGTGCTGAACGACAACCGCTGGTTGGCGGTGGCCAATTTCAGTCCGGCCACCTCCGTGACCCTGGTGGACCTGGACAAGCAGGAAATCATCAATGAGATCGCGACTCCCGGTTGCGTCTTTACCTATCCCAATGGGCCCATGGGCTTCAATTCACTGTGTGCGGATGGACGCTTTCTAAGTACTGAACTCAAAGCCGACGGCAGCGTGAAGAAGCAGGTCCGCACCGAACCTTTCTTCGATTCAGATAACACGCCTATCCACGAGCGCACCACGGTGATAGGCGACACTGCCTACTTTCCCTCCCTGGCGGGGCTGGTCCACCCGGTCGATGTCAGCGGCCCGGTGGCGAAAGTGGGGAAGGCCTGGCACCTGGTGCCTGAGAACGAGCGGGGTGAGAAGTGGTTGCCCGGTGGTCTCGATCTGATCGACTCCGACGATCTCGGCCGGTTCTACGTCCTGATGCACCCCGACGGCAGTAACGACTCCTACCAGGGGGGCGGCTCGGAGATATGGGTCTACGATCCCACCAAGAAGCAGCGAGTGGGTCGTATCCCGCTGAAGGCCTGGGGCCTGGCCCTGGGGGTCAGTCGCGGCAAGGAGCCCTGGGTGATGGTGACTAACCCCACTGACATGAGCATGGAAGTCTACGACGGGCTCACCGGCGAGTTTATCCGCACCATCACCGGCTTCGGCCAGGCGACTCCGCTCACGCTGCACGGTGCGAGATAGGCCAGTCTGATGCCGGCCCCCGTCACCACTGGCGTCGCCTTGTTCTTGTGCTGGCTGTTCGGTGCAGCCGCCGTGCACAAGCTCAGGTCGCCTGACTACTATGCCCGTCTGGTCTCGGCCTACCTGCCGGCTCCGGGTGTTGCAAGGGCGGCGGTACCGGTTATTGCATTGGCAGAGATCGGTGTGGCCTTAGCGCTATTATTACCGGCGTTTCGTGCCTTGGGTTTTGTCGCCGCAACAGCGGTACTGACGGGCTACGCGCTATCCATGGCCTGGCAATACCTGAGTGGTCGCGCCGACCTGGAGTGCGGCTGCTCCGGACCAGCTTCGGCGCTTACGGTGGGCCCCGCCCTGATCCTGCGCAACCTGGTCTGCGCGGGATTGGCCGGCGTACTGATATTTTCGGGTAACGGACCATTGACCGTGATGGGGATGGCGCTGGCGGGTTTCGTGGCCCTTTTCCTGGTCTTCATTTACCTGTGCACT
>JAACFI010000442.1 GCA_009937575.1 Haliea sp. | reverse complement strand
CTGGAACAGAAAGCCGCCAACCCTGGCAAGGGCGGCTCCGAGGAGATGAGCTTCGATGAGTTCGCCAAGTTCGTCTCGAAATATGACGAGGATTACGTTTCCGAATTGTCCGGTGTGCCCAAGGAGCAGTTGCGGGAGCTGGCCGAATTGTATGCCGACCCGGATACGAAGGTGATGTCCCTGTGGACCATGGGGGTCAACCAGCACACTCGTGGCGTGTGGGTGAACAACATGCTGTACAACGTGCACCTGCTGACCGGCAAGATCTCACAACCGGGGAACAGCCCCTTCTCTCTCACCGGACAGCCCTCCGCCTGCGGCACCGCCCGGGAGGTAGGTACGTTCGCCCACCGCCTGCCGGCGGACATGGTGGTCAAGAACCCGGAGCACCGCAAGATTTCCGAGAAATACTGGAACCTGCCTGAAGGTCTGCTGCCCGGTTGGGTGGGATCTCACGCGGTAAAACAGAACCGGGATCTGAAGGACGGCAAGATCAATGCCTACTGGGTGCAGGTCAACAACAATATGCAGGCGGCGCCCAATATGAACGAGGAGGGGCTGCCGGGTTACCGCAACCCCGAGAACTTTATCGTGGTGTCGGACGCCTATCCCACGGTCACCGCCCAGGCGGCGGACCTGATCCTGCCCACTGCCATGTGGGTGGAGAAGGAGGGGGCCTACGGCAATGCCGAGCGCCGCACCCAGTTCTGGCACCAGTTGGTGGATGCCCCGGGGGAATCGAAGTCGGATATGTGGCAGGTGGTGGAGTTCTCCAAGCGCTTCAACACCGACGAGGTATGGCCCTCGGAGATCCTGGACGCCAACCCCCAGTACAAGGGCAAGACCCTCTACGAGGTGCTGTTTGCCAATGGCGTTGTCGACAAGTATCCCCTGTCGGATATCGAGGAGGGTTACAACAATCACGAGGCGGAGGATTTCGGCTTTTACATCCAGAAAGGCATGTTCGAGGAGTACGCCCGGTTCGGTCGCGGCAAGGCCCACGACCTCGACGACTTCGACCGCTACCACGAGAATCGCGGTAAGCGCTGGCCGGTGGTGAACGGCGAGGAGACACTGTGGCGATTCAAGGGTGGCTCCGACCCCTACGTGGAGGAGGGCCGCGACTTCCAGTTCTACGGCAAGCCGGACAACAAGGCGGTGATTTTTGCCCTGCCCTACGAGCCTGCGGCGGAGAGCCCGGACGATGAGTACGACCTGTGGCTGTCCACCGGTCGCGTGCTGGAGCACTGGCACTCGGGCTCGATGACGCGTCGCGTGCCCGAGTTGCACCGGGCCTACCCCAATGCGGTGGTATTCATGCACCCTGAAGACGCCCGCAAGCGCAAGCTGCGCCGGGGCGATGAGGTGCGGGTGGTATCCCGCCGCGGAGAAATCAAGACCCGGGTGGAAACCCGGGGGCGCAACAAGCCCCCCGAAGGGCTGGTGTTCGTGCCCTGGTTTGATTCCAGCCAGCTGATCAACAAGGTCACCCTGGATGCAACGGACCCGCTCTCCAAGGAGACGGATTTCAAGAAGTGTGCGGTTAAAGTAGTCAAGGCATAGGGAGCGAATAATGAAAACTCGAATAATCGCAACTCTGATCGTACTCCTGTCGCTCGCAGCGGGAGCCATTGCCCAGAACATCGCCACCACCCGCGGTGCCGCTCTGGACACCGAACTGAAGCCGCCCCAGATACACCGGGTGGACAATAGTGACGTCCGGCGCAAGCGCGCCTATCCCATGCAGCCGCCGACTATTCCCCACAAGACCGACGGTTACCAGGTGGACATGAATGCCAACAAGTGCATGTCCTGCCACAGCCGGCGGCGCACCGAGGAAAGCCAGGCGCCCATGGTCAGCGTCACCCACTACATGGATCGGGACGGCAACTTTCGGGCCGATATTTCCGCCCGGCGCTATTTTTGTGAACAGTGCCACGTGGTGCAGAATCAGGCTGCCCCCTTGCTCGCCAATGAGTTCGAGGATATTGACGATCTGCTGCGCGCCGACAATAAATAGGGGATAACGTCGTGATAAACCTGATACGGCGCTACTGGCGCACTATATCCCGGCCCAGCAAGTACTTCAGTCTGGGCTTTCTCACCCTTGGTGGTTTCGTCATGGGGATCATCTTCTGGGGCGGCTTTAACACTGCCATGGAATTCACCAATACTGAGTACTTCTGCACCAGTTGCCACGAAAACCTCTACCAGGAGTTACAGTCCACGATTCACTTTACCAACCGCTCGGGTGTGCGCGCCAAGTGTTCGGACTGCCATGTACCCCACGACTGGACCCCCAAGATTGCGCGCAAAATGCAGGCTTCCAAGGAGGTCTGGGCATTTATCTCCGGCACCATCAATACCCAGGAAAAGTTTTTGGCGCGGCGCCGCCACCTGGCGGAAAATGAATGGGCGCGCCTGAAAGCCAACGACTCGCTGGAGTGCCGGAACTGCCATGACTTCGACTACATGGATTTCACCTGGCAGAGCCAGCGGGCCGCCGCCCAGCACTCCACCGCGCTGGCCAGCGGTGAGAAAACCTGCATCGACTGCCACAAGGGCATCGCGCACCGGTTGCCCGATATGTCTGGCGTGGAGGGCTGGGACTGAGCCGCCACTCGCCTGGATGTTTCAGCATGCGGCTAATGGAAGTCGCGGGATTTCACCCGCAGGCTTTCCAGTTCACTGGTGTAATCGAACAGCGCCCCCGCGATCACGTGGGTGACGTTGTCTTTCGTTTCCACGATTCCTTTCACCAGTAATAGCTGGGCGCCCATCAGCGCCTGGCGGAACTGCTGCTGGGTGCGTTTCCACACCACCACGTTGCTGTTGCCGGTCTCGTCCTCCAGGGTGAGGAATACCACGCCGGCGGCACTGCCCGGCCGCTGGCGGCAGGTCACCAGGCCGGCGATGCGCACGAAGCGCCGGTTGCCTACGGCCGCGAGGTCCACGTGGCGCTTGCAGCGATTGAAGGGTGGGCGGTCCCGCAGCAGGCTCATGGGATGGGCGCGCAGGGTGAGTCCGGTGGCCCGGTAGTCCGACAGTATTTCCTCCGCCACCTGCGGTGCCGGCAGCTGCACCGCGTCATCGAAGTAACTGGCGGGCTGTCGCAGCTCGTCCCGCAGCAGGGGCCTGGGCTGTTCCAGGGCCATGATCTGCCACTGGGACTGGTGGCGGTGGCCGCTCAGGGACCTCAGGGCATCGGCATCTGCCAGCGCCTCCATGTCGCGCCTGTCCAGGGCAGCGCGCTGGCGCAGTTCACTGACCTGGCGGAAGGGGGCGCGCTGCCGGGCTTCCACGACGCGCTGTGCCCCCTCGCGACTGAGGCCCTTTACCAGGCGCAGGCCCAGGCGCAGGGGTGGCTGTTTCTCCCGCGGCGGTGGACCGTCAAGTAACAGGTGAT
>JAACFI010000101.1 GCA_009937575.1 Haliea sp. | reverse complement strand
GCTGCCAGCGCCTCATCCAGGTCGGCGGTTCGCTCTTGTACCCGTTGTTCGAGCTCGTTATTCTTGCGTTCGATTTCTTCGAAAGTACCCTTGAGCTCGACCCGCATCTGCTCGAAGTTTTCTGCCAGGTCCCCAATCTCGTCCCCACTCAAACGGGCCACCGGCTCATCCAGCTTGCCCGAGGTAAGCTGCTCCGCAGACTCGCCCAGAAAGCGAATGGGGCGGGTCAGGGACAGGGCCAGGAAGTAAGACAAGTACACCGCCAGTGCCAGCAGTACAGACCCGAGCATGATCATGCGATCCCGGAACTTCTCGATATGCTGGAAGGCCTCCTCTTCGTCGATCTCGCTCATTATGGCCCATCGCAGGCCCTCTATCTGAAGAGGTTTGTAGGAGGAAAGAACGTTCACGCCCCGATAGTCCGGGAAAATCGCGGTTCCCGTCGCGCCTCCAAGTGCCGCCTCGGCGCCGGCAGTTTCTGCTTTCTGCAGCCCGATCGAGGTGTTCAGGCTGTCGATGCTGGCAATGACCTCGGCCGGGGTGCCCACCTCTGCCAGCATGCCCAGGTAATTCTCCCGGTCCTCGATCATAAAGCGGGACTGGTTACGCATCGTGAAGTCGCTCCCGACGATGTAGGTCTCACCACTTTCTCCCAGGCCGACATCCGTCCATCCCTGCCGATTGGTCATGATGTCGTTGATGCGATTCACCGGCATCTGGAATAAAAGCACCCCGATTTTCTCTTCGCCGTCGAATATTGGGGAGGCGATAAAAGAAGCATCGCCGTTGTAGGAAGGTGCATAGGGATCGAAATCGACAATACTGACGAAGTCCGGCGCCTTCGCCTCCCGGGCTTCCCGGAAGGCGCGGGCGAAGTTGGTTTTACTGTAAGGCCCGGTCAACAGGCTGGTGGCGTAATCCACCTCCTTGAACACGCTGTAAACGATGTGCCCGGATTCAGCGTCTACCAGGAAAATGTCGTAGTAGCCGAATTTCTCCAGGTAGGAGCGGATGATCGGGTGGTAGCGGCGGTGCGCTGCAGTATAACTGGTATAGTCTTTCGCAGCGTCATAGCGGTGTTTTTCCCCGGTGAGATTAGGGTTTTCAGATATATACAGGTACTGGAGCAACTGGGTGACGTTTTCCTCCGGCCAGTAGTCTTCAAGGCGTGATCCTGACGGCAGGTTCCTCTCCAGCCGCGGCAGAAATTCGTTGCGGTAGTAGGCTTCCAGATTGCCGGCCGCCAGGGCGTAATCATCCTTGCGGGGAACCAGTTCGCCCTCCAGGCTGCGAAACGCATCCGTAAATGTCCGCATTGCATCGACAATCATCTTGTCTTCGGAGAACGTCACCACCTGGTGGCGAATGGACTGAAAATAGTCCTCTATCTGCTGCGACTTGACTTCCCTCACGGCGGTCAGTCGATTGAAGGCTTCCTGTTCCAGTGCCATCCGGGTGCTGTAGTTCGATACCATCAGGCTGACCACAATGACGGCCAGGGTGATAGATACCGTTACCAGCAGGATTTTTGTCGCAATTCTCAGTCGACCAAACATTAACGGTTGCCTTTTATTCTGACGCCTGCGAGACCGGATCAAGCCAGGGATCGCCGCGGATACTCTCTGCTGACTGCCAGATCACATCATACTGGCCATCGGGCCGGATTGCGCCTATGTAGGCGGGCTTGCTGATGTGGTGATTGGGCAGCATCTCCGCCAGACCACCCGACAGATTGGGCACCGTCGTGCCAATCAGCGCCTCGCGGACCTTACCGGCATCCACGCTGCCCACACGCGCAACCGCGTCCACCCACATGCGGAATCCAATCGCCTGCGCCTCCATCGGATCGTTGCTCACCCGCTTGTCATCGCCTGTCCAGCGCTGCCAGTTTGAAATGAATGCCGTGTTGCCAGGATCGGCGACACTCATAAAATAATTCCATGCGGCCAGGTGGCCTACCATGGGCTTTACCTCCATTCCCTGCAGTTCCGCCTCACCGATGGAGAAGGCCATGACCGGTATATCGCCGGCGCTGACACCCTGGCGCGCCAGCTCCATGTAAAATGCGACGTTGGCGTCACCGTTGATGGTGGATACCACCGCTGTTTTCTTCCCGGTGGCACCGAACGCCTTGATATCCGCTACTATGCGCTCCCAGTCGGTATGGCCGAAGGGTGTATAGGACAGCATGATGTCATCCGTGGAAACGCCTTCTGCCTGAAGAAAATTGGCCAGCATGACATTGGTGGTGCGCGGATAGACATAGTCCGTGCCGGCCAGTACCCACCGCTCCACCGCCATCTGCTCGCGAAGAAAACGCACTGCGGGCAGCGCCTGCTGGTTGGGCGCCGCGCCCAGATAGAAGATATTGTTGGAGCTCTCCATACCTTCATATTGCACCGGATAGAACAACAGCCCGTCCAGTTCCTCTACCACCGGCTTCACCGCTTTTCGCGAAGCCGATGTCCAACACCCGAAAATCACTGCCACTCTTTCCCGCTGGATAAGCTGTCGCGCCATTTCAGCGTACATATCCCACCTGGACGCTGGATCGAGTGCCACGGGCTCGAGTTGCCGGCCCAACAAACCGCCTCTACGATTCTGCAGATCAATCTGCATCAACAGGGCGTCCTTGAGGCTGGATTCACTGATGGCCATGGTGCCGGTCTGGGAGTAAAGCACGCCCACCCGGATGACCTCCGCCCCATGGACAGGGCGTCCGGCGCCCGGGATCAGTGCCAGGCAAAAAAACGCTAAAGCCGCTATTCTGGGCACTCGTCAGGATTCCAGTGCGCCTAAGACGGCTCGCGGCTTGCTCGTTGCGTCGCCGGGCACCTCGAAATCCTCCATCTCGCCATGCTCGGCGAGATTGAGCCCCATGCTTTCCTGTTCGGCAGTAACCCTTAGCGGCCAGACCCGGTTCACCAGTTTCAGCAAGGGATAGGCGATGCCGAAAGTCCAAACGCCGCACGCAAGGATACCCTGCAACTGGACCCCGATCTGCTCCATTCGCGTCAACCCCGTTCCCAGTATGTCCAGGTCCCCGTAAAGACCTACTGCCAGCGTCCCCCAGATACCGGCGCCAAGATGAACCGGGATTGCACCCACAGCATCGTCCACGCGCAGGTGCTCCAGTATTTCCTCGACCCCGATGGCAATCATCCCGCCGACCAGGCCGATCAGCGCGGCAACCGGTGTGGAAACTGCAAAGCAATTCGCTGTAACCGCTACCAGCCCGCCGAGGCAGCCGTTCATGAACTGGGTGACGTTGAGGCGGTTCTGCACCGCGTAGCCGAGCAGGCCGGCGGACACGGCGCCGATCGAGCCGCCTACCACCGTGTTGACCAAAATACCGGATACCTGGTCATTCATCGCCAGGGTGCTGCCGCCGTTAAAGCCGAGCCAGCCGATAAACAGGAATACCGCCCCCAGCGTGGCGAGGGACAGATTGGAAGGATTGATACGCTGCGGTGTGCCGTCCGGGGCAAAGCGTCCTATCCGGGGACCTATGATCAGCAGTACGGCCAGGGAAACCCAGCCTCCCACACTGTGCACCACGGTTGACCCGGCAAAATCGACGAAACCCCGGCCATTGAGCCAGCCATTGGCCGCCCCCGTATCCAGGCCAGCCCATGCCCAGTGACCGAACACAGGATAGATAAGAGCCGATACCAGCAGGGTGACAATAAGGTAGGAACTGAAGCGCATTCGCTCGGCGATCGCCCCGGACATAATCGTCACTGCGGCGCCGCAGAACATGACCTGGAAAAGAAAGAAAGCTGCCAGGAAACTCCCCTCGGAAGCGAAATCGAGCGTAAACGCACTGCTCCCGAACCAGCCCCCACGACTGACCCCGAACATCAACCCGAAACCCACCAACCAGAAGACGACGGTGGTCAGGCAGAAATCCGCCAGGTTCTTGATGGCGACGTTGATACTGTTCTTGCGTCGAGTGAGGCCGCTCTCCAGGCACAGGAAGCCCGCCTGCATAATGAACACAAGACCGGAACAGAGATAGATCCAGAGCAGATCTAATTTGAGCTGGGGGTCTTCCACATCAAAGTCGGATTCTTATTGTGCTCCTAAAGCTTAATACAACATTATCACATCCCGCGACGGAAAATGTATTGATACTTCTCAACATTGATTGATTTCGACCAGGTCATCTCGAAATGGATTTTGGCAGTATCAAGACTAATAGGTTATCTTGGAGGGGAAGGCAAGCAGTAAAGCGGACCAACGAACGCGGCCTAGAGCAATAATCTAATATTGTTAAATTTTCTCTCCAAAATGTTCATGGCAACATAGTTTCTATAACTGCTAACTCACAAGGGTATCTGACGATATGACCACCAGCGCTGAATTACTTGACATCATCAAGAACGAAAACATCGAATTTGTAAGCTTCCGCTTCACCGATCCCCGTGGCAAATGGCAGCAACTGACCCAGTCAGTGCAGATCGTATCCGAGAGAACTTTCGACGACGGCATAATGATGGACGGCTCCTCCATCGCCGGGTGGAAAGGTATACAGGAGTCGGACATGGTATTAATACCCGACACCAGTACCACAATGTGTGACCCTTTCACCCGTCGCCCCACCCTGGTCTTGATTTGTGATACCTGCGATCCCCGCACCCGCGATCCCTACGAGCGCTGTCCGAGGCAGATCGGCCGAAAGGCAGCGGATTACTTACGCTCCACAGGGATTGCCGAGACCGCGTGGTTCGGCCCGGAGCCGGAATTCTTTGTGTTCGACGATGTAAGAAGCAATGTCACCAGCAATGAGGCTTACTATTTCGTCGATTCCAGTGAAGGCCCCTACAATTCGGGGCGCGAATATCCAGAAGGTAATATGGGACATCGTCCGCCGGTCAAAGGGGGCTACTTCCCCGCTCCGCCGGTAGATTCCCTGGCTGAACTGCGCTCTGAAATGCTGGCAAACATGATCGCGATGGGTGTCCCGGTGGAAAAACACCACCATGAGGTGGGAACGGGACAGTGCGAACTGGGATTTGTCTTCGACGAACTCCTTAGATCCGCCGACATGGTCCAGATTTATAAATACGCTGTGCAAATGACCGCTTCGCAACACGGCAAGTCAGCCACTTTCATGCCCAAACCCATCGTTGGGGACAATGGCAATGGCATGCATGTGCATCAGTCCCTGGCCAACGGTGATGCAACCATTTTCGGCGGGGATGAATACGGGGGCCTGTCACAGGAGGCGCTGTATTACATCGGTGGCATTCGCAAGCACGCCCAGGCAATCAATGCCTTTACCAACCCTACAACCAACAGTTACAAGCGGCTGCAGCCCGGTTTTGAAGCGCCCCTATCTCTGATTTATGCCAGCCATAATCGCTCAGCGGCCTTCCGTATACCTTTCGCATCAAGCCAGAAGGCCCGCCACATAGAGGTAAGGTTTCCAGACCCGGCTGCCAATCCCTACCTGGCTTACTCGGTATTCCTGATGGCCGGGCTGGACGGCATCCAGAACAAGATTGACCCGGGCCAACCGCTCGAGGGTGATCTGTTTGCCCTGCCCGAGGAGGAACTTGCCAAGATTCCACAGGTCTGCAGCAGTCTCGACCAGGCCCTGGATGCGCTGGATGCGGATCGGGATTTCCTCAAGCAGGGAGGCGTTTTCACCGACAGCTTTATCGATGGTTACATCGCCCTGAAGCGGGAAGAGTGCCAGGAATTTGCTGAAACGCCACACCCGATCGAGTTCAAGCTGTACTATAGCGTTTAGCTCACCAGGCTGCGGAAGCTGGCTCAAGCTGTCGTGGCTTTAGAAAAAACGTTACAGGCGGGAAGCTCAGGCCATGGACACAACGTCCCTTAATGCGATGATCGGCACTATCTGGAGTGTCGATACTGCCCTGTATCTGGCAGCCATCCTGGTCATGTCAGGCTTACTCTGGCAGCGCTGCCCCGATGCCCACAGAACGCTGCGCAATACGCTGTACCTGCTGGGCATCAGTCTTATCGGGCTCGCCCTTACTGAAGCGTCATTCAGCACCGGCTCCGGTGGGTATGGGCCCGTCTACCACTCGGCCCTGGTACTGTTGACTGGCGCGGCAGTTATCCGTCTGCTGGGCCTCTTCCTGTTCCGGGTGATATTTGAACTCCTGCGCATACGTCCGCCCAGCATCCTGGAAGAAATCCTGGTGGTGGTGGCCTACTTCGTGTGGGCGATGCTGCAACTGCACCGGGCCGGTGTCCCCCTGGGTGAGATCATCACCACATCTGCAATAGCCACCGCCGTGCTTGCCTTCGCCATGCAGGATACCCTGGGGAATATTCTTGGCGGGCTGGCCCTGCAATGGGACCACTCCCTAAAAATTGGAGACTGGGTTCGGGTCGGCGATGTCGAGGGAAGAATTGTCGATATCAAGTGGCGGGCTATCAGCCTGGAGACCCGTAACTGGGAAACTGTCGTCATACCTAACGGAATGATGATGAAAAATCAGTTCATGGTCCTCGGCGAGCGGACCAACGAGGAAGTGAAATGGCGCCGCTGGATCTGGTTCAACGTGGATTACAGCGCATCGCCCGACAGGGTAATCCAGTTAGCCGAAGATTCCGTGACCCTTGCGAACATACCCGATGTAGCTGGAGTTCCCCGCCCCAATTGCCTGCTAATGGAAATCGACGGCAGTACGGCCCGTTATGCTCTGCGCTACTGGTTGACGGACCTGGCCAGGGATGACCCCACCGATTCCAGTGTACGGCAACACATATACGCAGCCCTCAACCGCCAGAACCTGCGCCTGGCTATGCCGCGACAGCATTTGTACCTTACAAAGCGGAACGAATCCTACCTGCACCACAAACAGCAGGCCGAGATCACCCGTCGCATCGATGCGCTAACTAAGGTCGATCTGTTCCACTCACTCAGCGAGGAGGAACTGGAGAATCTTGCCCGGCGAATCGAGCACCGTCCCTACGCGACAGATGACTTCATCTTCCGACAGGGCGATATCGATCACCACCTGTATATCATCACAGAGGGAAAAGCAGATGTTACTCTCAGGAACGATTCAGGTCAGGAATGCTTTGCCTTCTCGCTGGACCCCGGCGAATTTTTCGGCGAAATCGGTATGATGACCGGCGACCCGCGGGCAGCCAGTGTCAAGGCTGCGAGTCCCCTGAATTGTTATGTCCTGGGCAAAGATGATTTTTCTGCCCTGTTGATGACCCGAGACGAAATTATTGAGGAAATCTCGCAGGTGGTCGTGTCGCGCCAGAGCGCACTAGAGCAAGCCCGGAATACCATTCAGCCGGCCGGAGAAGAGCGACACTCGCTTGGCAGCGTGCACGACCTGGTTGCCAGGATCAGACATTTTCTTGGCACAGAGCAGGCCTGAGCTTATAAAAGGGACACACATGCAAGGCCCGAGAGCGCGTTACTTTCGCCAGGTCAAAAACGGGCTCTACATGCGTATGGCTCTGCTTGATGCGGTATTCAAGTCCTGAAAAATATTGATACATCTCAACGACGGTCCGTTTGTCACGGGCACAAAAAAGCCACCCGCAGGTGGCTTAAGTGGTGCGCTCAGTGGTTTTCAGTTCTTCAGATTCAGCATGAATTTCGCAGCCGCAAGACGGGTTTCTTCGTCGAGATGGGATTGGGGAGGCATTTCCGGGTAGTCCTCACGCTTGCGTTCCGGATTGGCCGCGTAGTCTGCAATCGCCTGGGGGTCATCCATGTAGATTGCCTGGATGATTCGCGCAGGCGGACCGATCATACGGGAATCGTAGGCGTGGCAGCCGGCGCATACGCCGTAGTAGGCGAGTTTGCCCTTGTCCAGATCTTCCATCGAGCGAGGTGGCACTGGCTCGGGGAGCGTGTAACTGGCCACATTGGCGGTGGATGCAAATTCACATTCGCCGTATTTATCCAGTCCCAGTGTTCGGTAGCGCTCGGGATTTAGAATGCAGCCGTCATCCATACCGACAGTATCGACAATGTCAGGTCCGCGCGCCTCCAATTGGGTCGCGAGAAAGGCACGCACCATCGGTTCCGGATCATCACCGTTGTTGCGCATGATATTGTTGAGGATTTTCGGTCGATTGGGGTTGGGCTCCGAATCCGGATCTGTCGCCGCACTTGTTGCCAGGGAGAAATCAGTGAAGATCATGCCGGCAGACTTATTGCCGGTGATAATGTTGTTTTCAACCACCACGTCGTCACAGGCCATGATCAGCATACCAGTGCCCGAGGGGATGTTGGAGACGAGGGAACCCGGGATGGCAAAGTTCTCGTGGTTGTTGTCCACCACGAAATTATTGCGAATGATCACATCACCACAGGTTTTGATCGGCAGGCCCGGGGTAATGAAGGCGAGGATACCCCCGGTATTGTCATAGACCATGTTGCCCTCGACCAGGGCGTGACGGCTGTTTTCGATTTCGATACCGGCGACACTCTCGTACACCTGGTTGAAGACCACGTCGACGTTATCCGACATACCCACGTAGATGGCCGCATCCTCAATGCCTGAAATGATGTTGTGGGATACAATGCCATTCTTGCCCAATTGCGGAAAGATGCCGTAAACGCCGGTATCCACCACGAAATTGTTACGGATTATATAGTTGTTGCCCGCCTGCCCCATCACGCCATTGCCCTTGTAATGGGTGATGTAGAAATTTTCGATGGTGACGCCGTTGCCTGAATACAGGATAGCGTCGTTACGCTTGCCCTCGCCCTCCAGCACGGGGTATTTACCCTGCTCGATGACACCGGACAGGGTGATATTGTCCTTGTCGATATATACGGTTTCCCTGTATGTACCCGGCATCACCTTGATCACCGCGCCGGGGCTGGCCTGCTTAACCGCATCCTGGATAGATTCACCGTCCTTCACCACGATCAGTTCGCCACTGGTGGGCGTTTCCAGACTGCGTACCGTGGCCGCCGGCGCTGAAGCGACTTCCTCAGCGCCGGCGGAGCTGAACTTCTCCCTGGGCTCTGCGGGCACCTTGATGACTGTGGGTGCGGGCTGCTTCGACTGGCCAAGGTAAAAACCACCTGCCAACAGCGCGATCGCGCCGACAACAGCTATCAACTTATTCATTGTTTTCCTCTCCCGTGAGGGTGATGCCCGTTGGGGCGGTGTTATTGTGAACCGGCAACAGCCCTGAGGGCAATTGTGCGGGTTCAAGGGGTTTGAAACTCTCGTCAGTCAGGGTTTTCATGAAATCCACCAGCCGATCCAGCTCCTCATCGGTGAGCCTGGGCTCCCAGATGTGCCAGTGGATTTTCAGCTGTTCTCCCTGGGGTACCGCATGACCACGGCCTCCGGTATAAAAAGCAGCGGCCTCCCGTAGCGTGGTGAAGCGGCCAGAGTGCATATATGGCGCGGTCAGGTCGATGTTACGCAGACTGGGAATCTTGAATCCGCCGCGCTGGCTAGGTTCGTTCAGCGTTTTTTCCGCCCCGATGTCGAAGAGCATTCCTTCCGGCTCAGGTGTGCCGATCACTGCTATCTGCTGATTGGTAAACAATGGGGGCGTATGGCACTCTGCGCAGCGGGCAACGAAAGAACGAAAAACATTCATGCCCTCTTTTTCCCTTTCCGTGAGGGCATCCGCATAGCCGTGGGCGTACTGGTCATAGCGGCTGTTCAGCGAGATCAATGTGGTCTGGAACGCCACTATCGCTGTGTAGATCTGGTCCAGGCGAATCTGCGCGCCAGGGAATTTAAACTCAGCCGGCCAGGCCTCGGCGAAAAGTTTACGGTAAGCCGGAATGCCGTTCATTGTCTGCAGCAGGTTTTCAGGCGAATTTCCCATCTCGTGCGTATCGTAGAGGGGCCCCAGCATCTGTTGTTCGAGGCTATCCGCCCGCCCATCCCAGAAAAAGCTGTTCAGGAAGGCCACGTTCCACAGGCTGGGAGCTGAACGCTTTAGGGGCTCGTCCTTCACCCCGATACTGCGTCCACGACCATCGGCAAACCCCTTGTCGGGTTGGTGGCAACTGGCACAGGAAACCGAGCCGTCCACTGACAACACGGGATCGAAAAACAGATAGCGGCCGAGATCGATCTGCTGCGGTGTAAATCCGTCGCGATACCCGGGCAGACCGGTCTTCAGTCCACCCACACCGGCATTCTCCAGGGAATCATACATCTGGTAGAGGCTGCGCAATTCGCAATGCCCTGCTGTCAGTTCGAATCCGGGCGGGCAGTCACCATCGAGCGCAATGTCGGCAGCTACCACGCGGTACGCGGCAAACATCAAGACAAACAGCGGCAGTAAAAAGCGCGACATAAACGCGGATTCCTCGCTCAGTTGCTACCCAGGGAGTGAATGTAGGCCACCACATCATAGATCGCCTGGTCACTGGGCAACACTTCTGCCATCACCGCCATTTGCCTGCCACTCTTGTCCTCGATGTGGGCTCCGCGGCCGCCCCGGCGCAACTCCTTCAATTGCCGCACCAGATACCAGTCGTTGGCGCCGATAAGAGGGGGCGGCGAACCTTTGATCGCCGGATTGCCCTGGGCGCGGGCGCCGTGGCAAGCGCCGCAGTACTGGTTATAGTAATCAGCGCCCAATTGGACATTACCCTCGATGGTAGCGTCAGGTAGATGCTCCTCCAGCGAGCCGATATAAGCCGCCACGTCCCACATTGCCTGTTCATCGGGGAGGGTCGTGGCGATGGCGGACATCTGCATGGCGTGTGGTCCAGCCCCATCGCCCCCGCGTATCCGGGCTTTGAACTTGGTCAACTGGGCCACAATGTAATCCTCGCGCAGGTGTGTCAGGCGAGGTGCCCCGGTTGTGGCGTTGCCCTGTCCTGCGTCACCGTGGCAGTTGGCGCACACGATAAAATGTGCCTTTCCCGCCTGGGGATCCCCCTGGGCGTAAGCAAAATCATTAAAAAAAAGAAGCAACGGCAGAAAAACTTTCCATATGCTGCGCATATTCATTCCCCTCATCACAGGTGACGATATTCGCCCATGCTGCTAAACAACCAGCGCGCAAAGATAAGGCCCGAAAATGAAATGTAGCTGAAAAAGGCTCAATTCGCTGGTTTGGAACCGCCCGAGGAATTGCAGACAAAAACCTCCGCCTGGGCTAGACTTCTGCTACCTGCCCAATGAGGCAAAAACTAACAAAATTAAAATTGACAGGAAACACCCATGGAATTCGACCCGGAAGTACACGTCATCAAATGCCCCAAGTGCGGACACGGTATGGACGAAATCAGCTACGGCGGTGACCTGCTGATTGATCGTTGTACCGGCTGCCACGGCATGTGGTTCGACCACGGTGAAGCTGAACAGCTGAAAAAGAAGTGGATGGGAGATGCGCTGGATATCGGCGATTCCGGTAAAGGCCAGGAGTGGGACGCGGTGGAAGATATCGCCTGCCCCCGCTGTGGCAAGGATATGGAGAAGGCCTCCGATCCCGAACAGCCGCACATCTGGTACGAGGTTTGCCATGACCACGGTATGTTCATGGATGCCGGTGAGTTTACCGACTACAAGCACGAAACCCTGGCGGACTGGTTCCGCGGCCTGATCAAGGGCTCCCGCTAGCCATCGATACAGGATTCCTACCCGGGGCGGCCATGGCCGCCCTTTTTTTGTTTGCATTGCGAGGTGGTGTATTTTCGCGAATGCGCAATGGTGCGCGGAGCGCACCCTACGGGTGTGGAATTAATCGATCTTCTGCTGGTGCGCTGTGCGCACCCTACGGTCACTCCGATCTAACGTAGGGTGCGCACTGCGCACCCTCTGGGCAACATCAAACCCTTAATTCATTGGCTTTTAATGGTAGCAAGTACTTACCTTCAAATATATCCCCGTCCCCGGGCCTTCCCACACTTGCCACTACCCCGGCGACTCGGCAAAATGCCCCCTCACCTCTGCTCCCGGCCATACCATGAGTCAAACCACCGACGATCTGCGCATCGGCAAGGCCCAGCCACTTATCACGCCCTGGATACTGGCCGAGGAGTTACCACTACCGGAAGCCAGTGCCGACTTCATCGCGGACGCCCGCCGCACCATCGAACAGGTGTTGAGCGGCGAGGACCACCGGGTACTGGCTATCGTGGGTCCCTGTTCGGTCCACGACCCGGAAGCCCTACTGGAATTCGCCACAGGCCTCAAAAGCATCTGCGAACCCCTGTCGGACGCCATCGTGCCTGTCCTGCGGGTGTATTTCGAGAAGCCGCGCACGGTAGTGGGATGGAAGGGCCTGATCAATGACCCGGACCTGGACGGCAGCTTCCATATCAATAAGGGCCTGCACCTGGCCCGCAAGGTGCTGCTGGACGTGGCCGCCCTGGGCCTGCCCGCTGCCAGCGAGTTCCTCGACACGACCTTCGGCCAGTACTACGCCGAACTGGTGAGTTTTGGTGCCATCGGGGCGCGAACCGTGGAGAGCCAGGTCCACCGGGAACTGGCCTCGGGCCTGTCCATGCCGGTGGGCTTCAAGAATGGCACGGACGGGCAGATAGACGTGGCGCTTGACGCCATACAGTGCGCCCGGCACAGTCACTGGTTCCCCTCCCTGACCAAGGAGGGCACGCCTGCGATACTTAAGTCTGAAGGTAACTCCCACGGCTACCTGATACTGCGGGGTGGCCGGCGCAGCGGGCCCAATTACCACGCGAAGGATGTTCACGACGCGGCGGTAGCCCTGGCCGACAAGGAACTTATCCCCTCATTGATCGTCGACTGCAGCCACGGTAACAGCGAGAAGGACCCTTCCCGGCAGGCGCAGGTGATATCCACCCTATGCGAGCAGATTGAAGAGCAGCAGCGGGCGATCCGGGGCATTATGCTCGAGAGCCACCTGGTTGGCGGCAGCCAGCCGGTGACGGCGGGCAGGGAACTGGCCTACGGGCAAAGTATTACCGATGCCTGCCTGTCACTGGAAGAAACAGCACCCCTTCTGCAATTGCTGGCAGCGGCGGTGAGAAAAGCGGGAGAATGACATGGCTGATTTTGACTACGACCTGTTTGTGATCGGCGCCGGTTCCGGCGGCGTGCGTGCGGCACGTATGGCAGCAGGCTTTGGCGCCAGGGTCGCAGTGGCAGAAGACCGCTATATGGGCGGCACCTGCGTCAACGTGGGCTGTGTGCCCAAGAAGCTCTATGTCTACGCATCCGAGTTCGGCAAAGCCTTCGGCGACGCGCGGGGGTTTGGCTGGGACAGCGGCAAAGTGCCCTTTGACTGGGCCACCCTGCGCGACAACAAGAAAACGGAAATCGCCCGACTGAACGCCATTTACCGCAACCTGCTTTCCGGCGTCGAGGCAGATCTTATCGACGGCCGCGCCGG
>JAACFI010000100.1 GCA_009937575.1 Haliea sp. | reverse complement strand
ATCAATAACCGGGGAGAACTCTCGTCATGACTGAAAATTCGTATTCGGCCTTATCCGTTAAGCTGAAGGAAGGCGTGGCAACGGTCACCATTAACCATCCGCCTATAAATCTATTCGACCTGACTCTTATCGGTGAGCTGGATCAGGCTGGCCAGTCGCTTGAACAAAACCCCGAGGTCAAAGTCGTAGTGCTTGAGAGCGCCAACCCGGAGTTTTTCATTGCTCACGCTGATGTTACCGAAATTCAACAGCTACCCCCTCCAGGCGGGCCCGGGACGGAAGTACTTGCCGCCTTCCATCAGGTTGTCGATAGATTTCGTACCATGCCCAAGGCAACTATCGCCAAAATTGAGGGTCGATGTCGTGGCGGCGGCAGTGAATTAGCTCTCGCATGTGACATGCGATTTGCAGCAATCGGCAAAGCGATCTTGAGCCAGCCTGAAGTAGGGCTTGGCATTATCCCTGGAGGCGGCGGATCAACACGCTTGCCACGACTCGTAGGCCGGGCGCGGGGGCTGGAGATCATTCTTGGGTGTGCAGATTTCGATGCCGAACTAGCTGAGCGATACGGGTATATAAACCGCGCGCTGCCGGCTGGCGAAATCGGGGCGTTCGTCGATAATCTAGCCAATCAGATTGCGAGTTTTCCCGCTGAAACTATCGCAATTGCAAAAGAAGTCGTCACAAACAATGATTCTGGAATCGAAGATGCCCTGGCGAGTGAACGGGAATCTTTCCTTCGGTCAGCACACACTGATTCTGCAAAGCAAAGGATGGCCGCAGCATTGTCTCTCGGTCTGCAAACCGAAGCCGTCGAAATGGGCGAGATTGCGGGCTTGTGGAAGTTGCTCAGAGCTTAAGCTGTCAACATACGCCGGGACCTGTGTAAGCTCCGACAATAATGTAAGCTTTGTCCCTATGAAAGCAGGTGGAGAACCCGACCCGCAATGACCAGTGTTCGCTCGGCCCTCGACATTCTGGAAAGCGACCCGGAGCTTTATGATTACCTGCTGCGGCGCGTGGGAAAGGCACACCTGCGCCAGCGCCTGGGTATTGAAACAGAACACGTGGCTGATCGCTTCGGCCAGGGCCGCACTTTTTTCCACATCGAAAACTGGGGACTGGCCGCCACCCTGATCAATCTGGCCCTGCGGATCACCGGGATGAGCGACCGCGGCAGGGCTAACGTGGAAGATTTTCGGGTACGCCAGAACCGACTGGTTCTGCCGCTATTACCGAAGGCTTTCGATGGCTTTACACTGTTGCAGCTGAGTGACCTTCACCTGGACGTACTCGACACCTTTCCCGATCGGCTGGCGGAAAGGGTCTCGGAGCTGGACTACGACCTGTGCGTCTTGACTGGGGACTACCGCTTCCTGACACACGGCTGTCACCGCAAGGCAATCAGCGGGCTGGAGCGTCTGTGTCGCGATATTCGCACTGACACATACGCCATCCTCGGCAATCACGATACCCTCCTTATGACAAAGCCCATTGAGGACCTGGGGGTGAAATTGCTGTTGAACGAACACACCCCCGTGCGGCGAGAGGACAGTGCGATATACCTGGCAGGTATCGACGACCCACATTATTTCGCAGCGGACAACCTGGAAAAGGCCTACGACGGCATTCCCGACGAAGGAGTGTCGATGCTGCTGTCTCACTCTCCCGAAATATATCGTCACGCCGCCTACGTTGGGTTCGACGTCATCTTGTGCGGCCATACCCATGGCGGGCAGATCTGCCTTCCGGGTTCAATTCCGCTGACCTACAATTCCTCCGCACCGCGGTTTACCGGGGCCGGCCCCTGGAATTTTGACCTGATGCAGGGGTACACCTCGGTGGGGACCGGCAGCTCGGTTGCGCCAGCGCGCTTCAACTGCCCGCCAGAAATCACACTGCACCAGTTAAGCACTGGCTGAAAAACTGAAGTCCTGGAGGTGGCGACCACCGGGGATCAATAAGGTCGCTTTCTGATTTTCAGCCAGTAAAGCGGCCGCGAAACCAGTAATTCCAACAGCATGAACAGCAGCGGCAGCAGGACTGCCCACCACCACGGTAGTCCGGTGACCGCCACCGCATAAATGCACGGCAGAAATGCTTCGGGAAGCTGGTCCAGCCCCAGGCACTGGTCGCTGGGAGCCAACCCCTTGCGCCGCTTTATAAAACTGGAGAACAGGTCGCCGGTCATCGCCAGGCTGGCGAAAACCAGACTGAAGAGCATGGTAAAGCCCAGTAGTGGTCCGCACAGAGCGCAGAAAAGCAGCGCCGCCAGCAGGCCGCGCCAGGTCTTGGAGGAACCGAAAAGAGGTTGGCCGTCCGACAGGCAGACCCCGAGATCAACTGGCTGTTCCGCGTGCGTGCGAAAGACTCTGGCAGCGATTATCGGGGCACCATTGACCACGATCAAAAGCATGATTATGTCAAAAATGATCTTCAACATTACCAGGTTCCCAACTGCGGAGCCGCCAGTGTACCCTTTCATGTGCCTGCCCTGACACCGAATGAGAGTTACCAGGTGAATGCAACCAGTCGATGCAATACAGGACGTCGCATATTGGCGACACACTAACCTTCTGTTTTTCAATATAAATTAGTGCCTGCTGGCGACAAGTGTCGCCAACAGGCAACAATTTACGCCCAGCCCGGTATAAGTAACTTCTGAAAATCTACTTATAACTTTATGATAAATAAGTAAAAATTATTTCTAGCACACTTCTTGCTCCTTTTTATGGGTAAAGGCCGGAGAGCGCAGGAGGAAACTTTGGCGCCGGGCGCAAGCGAGATGAACAAGCGGGCCATGCTGCAGAAACTTGAGGACTTCAACCAGTTTTGCGGGACCTTTGATATCCGGACAGTGATCGATGCCGCCGACCGGCGTGGCCTGGCACCCGGCTATGAAAAGGAACTCTATGCCATAGCCATTCTCAGGGCGGTGCAGCACGGTGATTTTGGCTCGGACCCTGACCTGACTGCTGAGGCGATTTCCGCACTTTGGGAGAGGGGTTACAGGAGCGGGTTTAACGCGGACAGCTACAACACGGTCTTCCAGAATTTTTTCAGATACTGGTAGATAGCGATAGCGAGGCAGGCCCAACGTGGAAGATTGGAAGGTATTGTGGACAGCTGATGCAGAAAACCAGTTTATGGTACGCGCATGCCTACTCAGCGGTGCTCTTGCCGGCAGTGGTTGTACCCTGATGGCCCTGGCCCTGTTAGGGCTCCTGGTAGCTTGAGTGAGAGCCTTTTGGCTACATCGCCTCTAGATTCAAGTGGCGGGTAAGACACCCCAGGCCTCAATGAACGCCTGACTTCACCCGGCGTTCACGACCTGGGGTGAAACGATCAGCGTTCGTCGCGGTCCCGTACGCTTAAAGCATCCAATACCATGGGTGTCCTGCACGAGGAGATCTCGCCAAGAATTTCTTGCTGCAGTTTTTGTCCTCCACCGTTGACATACATCTCCATGGTGGCGCCCATGTCGGAGTATCGGGAAAAAGCCACGACATGGTAATAATCATAGTCGATTGCACCAGCGGCAATGGCCGGAGTATAAAACCAGGACATGGCCAGGGACCCTTTACCTTTCATGGCCTGGCCGGCCTCCAGGTGTGCATTGTATGCGTCGCCCAGTGTTTTACCACTCTTCAAGCTGCACTGGTAAAACATGACAACGCCATTGATAGGCGTGCTTTCGGGTGCATTGATTGGTAATGATGAAGCCATTTCATGGCGGACGCTGCAATCAATTACCTGGTTGAATTCGCTCGCGACCTCGTTGCCCGGTGCTTGCCACCTCTCCATACTGACACCAAATGACTCGCTGTCGGGCCAGGCTCCCAGCCAGCCAACGTCGAACCCCGCGCCAGCGTGGTATTGGGGCGTAAGAACCCAGGCTGCATAGGCAAAATCATTTTTGTTGGCATATTCCCTGAATCGGACGTTAACCTTTTCCAGGTCTTTCATGCCCTTGCCATCACGGAACTTGCACGCCCTGAAATCGACTGGCGCCTGACTGGTTTCCTGCTCCACCGCGAAGACCGATGAAGCCCAGCACGCTAAAATCACGTGCGCTGATAGTACTGTTGTGATTATCTTGTTCATGTAACTCCTTGTCCCTTTAAGTATTCGGTGCGGCAGCCAGTTTGCAGCCGCGTACAGTTTATACAGGACCCTTTATGAATAAGCGAAGCATTTCGCTTAGCGTCTGAAAATTAATAAACTACTTTTCTCATGGTACCTACATGGATATTGGTGAATAACGGCTTCTCTTTTGTAATAAACTTAGTTCAGTGGAGAAATCCGTCAGTGGAGCCTTAGCTATGAAGCATCTTCTTGTTTGTACTCTTTTTGGTTTTTGCGTTTCAGTAAGCTCTGTGACATGGTCTTACGACGCTGAAATGGCCAGGAGCTACGCGCGATTATTCTCTGATGTCAGTGGAGCAGATGCGGGGAAGGCCCTCCACTTTTTGTCGCCTGAGGCATTTATAGATGGTTTAAAGCAGGGTAAGGGCTACGTGGCGATAGATGTTCGAACCCCGGCGGAATCCCAGCTGTTTACATTATCCATGCCGGACAGCCTGGTTATTTCAACGAGTCAGATATTTACTCCGCAGAAGCTTGAACTTTTGCCAGCGGATAAACCCGTGGTGATCATCTGTAAATCGGGGGCGAGGGCAACAGCCGTGGGCACTTCCCTGCGTCATATAGGATTTGATAACGTCTATATTTTGAAAGGGGGCTTTCAGGCACTTGCCAGTTATTACGGTCCCAAGCAGGCATACAGCGCGTCTGCCTCAAGCGCGAAATAGAGGTTTAATCCCCACTCACTGGCGGAAAAATACTGGTCGGTATCAGCATGTTGCAACGAATCATTACGGTGGCTCTTCTCGCGGGCGTTGGCTATTGGTACTGGAGCGGCCCGTATCAAGAACGCGTTAATCCTACGCCTGAACAGAAATTGCTCGAAAACTCGGAAAATATGCGTGAGTGCATATATAACAAGAAGTACGCCGCCTCGCGGACTCTGACCGGGATAGTCAATCCAGAGGAGATTTGTGCTGAAGAACTCAATCTTTACGAATATGAAGGGCAGTGGCACAGCTACGACGATGTTCGCGAGAGTCATTAAAGAGGGGTTTACTCCATGCAGAATGACCGTGAAGAACCAAAGATCAGTGAGCTGGATGAAGGCTTTCTGTCATCGGTGGAAGACGACAGGCCCGTCTCAGGAAAGAGTCCCCGCACCCTGATCGCCGCGATTAGTGCACTACTGCTGGTAGTGGCTGTGGTCTGGTTTGCTTTCAGGCCTGCGGTGGAGGCCCCGGTCCCCAGTGCGGCTTCGCCCAGTTCGCCGGTGAAGGCGGCAGAACCTGTATTGGCACCGGCACTGGATATCCCGGTTCCCGAGCCTGCGCCGGAACCGGAACAAGCCCTCGTTTCTGAAGGCGAAGAGGTCCCGCCAGCGGAACCGGCGCTCACTCTGGATGACAGTGACGAGGCAGCGCGGGAGACCCTCGGCGAGTTGGGCAGTCCGGACCTGTTCAGCGGCCTGGTTTCCCAGTCCGATGTGCTCCTGCGCGGTATTGCCCTGATCGATGGCCTGAGCAGGGGGCTCATCTTGAACAAGATCCTGTCGCTGCCGCGACCAGTGGATAAATTTTCCACGCTTGAAGTACAGGGGCAACATGTCATCGATCCCTCCTCTTACCAACGCTACGACCCGTATGCGCAGGCTATAGCGGAACTGGATACCGTTTCGATGGTGGCAGCTTTCCACAGCTTCAGGCCGCTGCTGGAGCAGGCTTACGCGCAACTGGGATACCAGGCTGCGGAATTCGACAACGCTGTGATCCGCGCCCTTGACCTGGTGATTGCGACGCCCGAAATCCGTGGTGAGATACCGTTGAAGGGAAAAGGCGCGCTTTACCAGTTCGCCGACCCTGATCTGGAGAAGCTGTCGCCGCTACAGAAGCAACTGTTGCGAATGGGACCCGACAACGTCGAACTGGTCAGGGTCCAGGCCCGGGCACTGCGTTCCGGGCTGCTTGGAGAGTAAGGCGGGGTGCTATTTCGGCGGTGGCGGTAGTGTCAATGCCCACTGTCAGCGAGCTATAAATAATAAATATTATATAAAACAATATACTGAAGAAGATATATAAAGTATATTCGAGTATACTGCCCCGGCTTTGCGTGCCCTGTGCTAACCCAGTATCATTGGCGCCTTTTGCATTGAAGCGGAATACCATGGCCAAGCAACGCGTACTTACCGGGATAACCACCACTGGCACACCCCACCTGGGCAACTACGTGGGCGCTATCCGCCCGGCCATCGCCGCTTCCCACGACGAGGCGGTGGACTCCTTCTTTTTCCTTGCTGATTACCACGCGTTGATCAAGTGCCAGGATCCGGCACAGGTTCGCCAGTCCAGCAAGGAAATCGCCGCGACCTGGCTGGCCCTGGGATTGGATACCGACGAGGCGCTGTTCTACCGCCAGTCGGATATACCGGAAATCACCGAGCTGACCTGGGTACTCTGCTGCAGTGCCGCCAAGGGCCTGATGAATCGCGCCCATGCCTACAAGGCGGCGGTACAGGCTAACGAGGAGGCGGGGGAGGATCCCGACTACGGGGTCACCATGGGCCTGTTCAGCTACCCGGTGCTGATGGCTGCCGACATCCTGATGTTCAACGCGCACAAGATCCCGGTGGGCAGGGACCAGATCCAGCACGTGGAGATGGCCCGGGATATCGGCCAGCGCTTTAACCACAATTTTGCCGAGGTGTTTACCCTGCCGGAGGCAGTGGTAGATGACAATGTGGCCGTGCTGCAGGGCCTGGACGGGCGCAAGATGAGCAAGAGTTACAACAATACCATTCCCCTGTTTCTCCCTGAGAAGCAGCTGCGCAAGGCAATCAACAAGATCAAGACCAATTTATTGGAGCCTGGCGACCCCAAGGAGCCAGACAATTCCACCGTGTTCCAGGTGTGGACAGCCTTCGCCTCGGAGAATGAAATTGCGCGGATGCGCGGCGAGTTTGAAAATGGCATCGGCTGGGGCGAGGCAAAGAAACAATTGTTCGAGCTGGTCAACGACGAGTTGACCGGTGCCCGGGAGCGCTACAACCAGCTGATGGATGATCCCGGCTATATCGAGGCGACATTACAGAAGGGCGCACAGCGCGCCCGCGAGATCAGCGTACCCCTGATCGCAAAAGTTCGGGACGCAGTGGGAATCTCCCCTGTTCGCTAGGCAAATTCAGCGCGGTGAGCCCCACTGATACCTGATTACTCCAGCAGCCCGGTGGGCAACAGGTGGCGGACGTTCTGGCGCGACGCGGCGGCGCGTGCCACCCGCTTGATCGCCAGGACGAAGGCAGCGGTACGCATGTCCAGTCCGTCGTCCGCGGCCAGTTGTGCCACCGAGCCGTAGGCCCGGCGCATGATTACCTCAAGTTCCCGGTTTACCCGTTCCAGTTCCCAGCGAAACTGCTGGATGTTCTGGCTCCACTCAAAATAGCTGACCGTGACACCACCGGCATTGGCGAGGATGTCGGGAATCACGGTGATACCGCGCTGGTGTAGTAGATCGTGGGCTTCCGGGGTGGTTGGGCCGTTGGCAGCCTCGACCACCACTTCGGCCTGGATCTGACTGGCGTTGTCGACGGTGATGGCATCCTCCAGGGCTGCCGGAATGAGTACATCGGCCTTACAGGTCAAGACCGCAGCGCCGTCGATAGCATCTGCCCCGGGGAAGCCCTCGACGACGCGGTGTTCCCCAATCCAGTCCAGCAATGCGGGAATGTCGATCCCCTGGTCGTTGGCTATCCCGCCGCTGATATCCGAGACCGCCACGATACGGCCACCCTGTTCGGCAATCAGTCGGGCCGCATTGCTGCCGACGTTACCGAAGCCTTGTATGGCGACCGAGACGTCGGACAGCTTGCGTCCGTCGTTCTTCAGGTATTCCTCCAGCGAGTACATGACGCCGCGCCCGGTGGCCTCCTCGCGGCCGAGCGAGCCGAACAGGTCCACCGGTTTGCCAGTCACCACCGCGGGATTGAAACCATAGAACTTGGTGTATTCGTCCATTATCCAGCCCATGATCTGGGCGTTGGTGTTGACGTCGGGTGCCGGGATGTCAATGGTGGGGCCGATGACTTCCTTCATCAGCTCCACGAAACGGGTGGTGATGCGGTAGAGTTCCTGGTCACTGAGTTTGGACGGGTCGCAATTAATGCCTCCCTTGGCGCCACCATAGGGTATGTCGACCACCGCCGTCTTCCAGGTCATCAGGCTGGCCAGGCTGGCGGCATGGTCCTCGTCCATGGAAGGGTGGAAGCGCAGCCCGCCTTTCATCGGTCCACGGATCGTGTTGTGTTGTACCCGGTAGCCCAGGTGATGCATCAGCTCTCCCTCGTCGCTCTCGGTGACGATTTCGACCCGGACTACCCGACGTGGCGTCAACAGGACGGTTCGCAACTTGTCGGGCAACTCCAGGTGGTCCGCTGCCCTGGTGAAGAACAGGTTGGTGGCTTCCAGCATGGTTTTTGATCTCCTTTTCAGTTCCGGGACAAGTCTAGGTCAGTAGGGCGAAAAGTAAAAGCCGCGAGCCGTTTTCAGGCCCCCCCGAACTGTTCCGGCCAGCCGGGCCCGGTCACGAAAAAGCGGTTGACTTCCATCCCCTGGTCGTCCAGGGCCGCGACCAGTTGCGGTCGCCCGTATTTGCCCAGCAGGGCTTCCAGCTTATCTCGCAGTTCCCCGGGAGCGATGGCCGACCGGTCACCGCTGAGCCTGGCGGGCGCCAGCCACTCTGGTCTCGGCAGCGGCAGGTATTGCGGGGCGGCCAGTTCCCTATGCCATTCCGGCAGTGCACCCAGTCGCAGCCAGTTGTTCAGTGCCCGTCCGGGATTGAATGCAGCGGGTGGCGGCAGGGATACCCGGAAGGGTCTGAACAGGTAGCCCTTGATCTCGATTTCCCGTTGCAGGTCGTGGATGCCAAGCTTGTGAAGCAACTGTCTGGCCGGCTCGCGTTCGCCGAGGCGGATCTGCCGTTGCAGCAGATGGGAGATCTTCAGGTCCAACCTGTCACTTACTTCCGGGCCGAGCCAGTCCGACCAGTCACTGACACTGACCTTGTCGGGGGCATCTCTCCAGCCCAGGTAGAACTTGACTGCCAGTTCCAGGTGGACATGGCGCTGTCGCCGCCGACAGAAATAGATGCAGTCGAATTCCCCCAGGGTCCGGCCATCGCTGGTGACCGGCAGGTTGTGGGCCACCAGTTCGACTTCGGGATCCTGTGCCAGGAAAAAATGCCACAGGCTCTCGAAATAAACTCCCAGGCGTCTGCTGTGCAGCACTGACAGGTGGGTCAGCAACGGGCTGGCATCTCGATCCAGATTTTCGAGCCAGGCCCTGCGCAGTGGCGTCAGTGTGAAGCCACAGTTTTCGACATCCGCCTGGTCCCCTGCCAATCTCGCGGTATCCATGAGGGCTGGGGAGAAACAGGCCCAGGCGAGATCCCGAACTTCCCGGGTCTGGTAGGGATAAATGCTCATCACTGCGCTACACTGTGTGTTCGTGTTTATAATACCAGTCTCCCGGGGCAGGGCTCGAACGAGATGCAATCATCTTTCAAAACAATCGGCCTGGTCGGCCGCAGCCAGCAGCGCGGCCTGCAGGACGTGCTGCAGCAGTTGTTGCCCTTGCTGCATGGTCGCGATCTGGAGGTGCTGTTGGAAGATCGGCTGCAGGATCTCGCGCCTGACCACGGATGCCGACTGGCGACCCGGGACGAAATTGGCCAGGCGGTGGACCTGGTGATCGTGGTGGGGGGCGACGGCAGTCTGCTCAGCGCCGCCCGCACCCTCGCCAAGTATGAAACGCCGGTACTTGGCGTCAACCGGGGTCGACTGGGCTTCCTCACTGATATCACCCCGGACGAAATGGACCAGCAGGTACCGGCGGTGCTCAACGGTGAGTTCGTGACCGAGAAACGCTTCCTGCTGGATGCCACTGTGTATCGCGGTGACCACGTGGTAGGGCGCGCGGACGCGCTCAATGACGTGGTGGTGAACTCGGGTACGTCCGCCCAGATGATCGAGTTTGAGTTGTATATCGATGATACCTTCGTCTACCGGCAGCGGGCTGACGGACTGATCGTGTCTACCCCGACCGGGTCTACCGCCTATTCCCTTTCCGGTGGGGGACCGATCATGCACCCCGCCCTGGACGCGGTGGTGCTGGTACCCATGTTTCCTCACGCCCTCAGCAGTCGCCCGATCGTGGTGGATGGCAGTTCCGAGATACGCGTGGATATCCTGGAGCGTAACCGCATCCATCCCCCGGTCACCTGTGACGGGCAGGTCAACATGACCGCGCGCCCGGGCGACTCGGTGCAGGTGACCAAGAAGCCCCATGCGCTGACCCTGTTACACCCCTGGGGACACAGTTTCTACGCCAGTTGCAGGGACAAGCTGCGCTGGGGGAGTGCCCTGGTCAACTGATGCCCGGTACCACGACTGCCCTCAGAGTAGACGTTGAGGAAGACCTTCTGCCCCTCAGCGCGCTCTTACACCAGCGTGGCGTGGCGCACAGGATCTTCGAGGAGGGCGGTCGGCAGGTGCTTGAGGTCCAGGGCGGGGAGCAACAGGCGCGACAGGTGGCGGCCCTGTACCAGGCCTGGCGGCGGGGTGAGGTGCGTATCGAACTGTCAGGGCAGGGTGCTCCCGGGGTGGTGCGTCCGGGCAGTGGACTGCGGTTGCGCAGTGCGCCGGTAACTGTGCTGCTGGTGGCGTTGAGTCTGGTTGGGTTCCTGCTGGTGTATTTCCAGGCGCCGCTGACGTGGCTGGGCCAGTTTACGTTTACGCCTTTCGAAGTGGTCCAGGGTAAACTCCAGTTTGAACCGATGGGCGGTCAGTACTGGCGATTGCTGACGCCCGCCTTCCTGCATTTCGGCTGGCTGCATATCGTATTCAACAGCCTGTGGTTGTGGGAACTGGGTAGCAAGGTCGAACGGGTCATGGGCAGCGTCAATATGCTGCTGTTGTTTATGGTCATCGCGCTGGTCTCCAACACCAGCCAGTTCGTGTTCGGTGGCCCCGGTTTGTTCGGTGGCATGTCCGGGGTAGTCTACGGGCTGCTGGGTTTTTCCTGGGTGGGTCCGCTGCTGCAACCGCGCTGGTTGATCCAGCCGGCGCCGGCGATCATGCTGTTCATGGTGGGTTGGTTGGTGGTGTGTATGGTCGGGCTGGTGGAAGTATTGGGTTTCGGCGCGATCGCCAATGCCGCACACCTGGGCGGGCTCTTATGCGGCGGGCTGCTTGGAGCGGCCTTTGGTCTGCTGTCCCGCCTGACAAAGGAGCAAGCGTGAATAAACCTGTCTATAACGGGGCAACCCACCTGAGTATCGTGTGGGCGGTCACCCTGGCCATTCTCACTCTGCTGGAGTGGCGCAATCTCGACCGTGACCCCCTGGGCAGGGAAATCCTGAGCCCGTTTATCCAGCGTGAAATTACCGTCAGCAAGGCCCGGGCGGATGGTCCTGTGGATAGCCTGGACAGCAGCGCGAAGGAGGGGGAGCCCGAAGGGTTGCAATACGAAGTCGAATTTCACTTCAACGGCCCCCTGTTCCTGCTCTGCTTTTTTGGTCCGGTAGTCGTGTTTCACGGTGTCGGGCAGTTATTGGGCCGTTTGCGGGGCAGGTGATTTACGGGTTCGGCCGCGCGGGCGTGGCGCCGGGAGGGCCCACACAGGTATAATCTGCCCTCCTGAATATCCGTGGAGTTCGCGGTGGATTATCAACAGATGATCGAGTCGATGACGCCGGACATATACCAGAGCCTTAAGCGCGCGGTTGAGCTGGGCAAATGGCCTGACGGCCAGCGACTCACCAGCGAACAGCGCCACAACTCGCTGCAGGCGATTATCGCCTGGGGCGAGCGCCACCTGCCGGAGACAGACCGGGTGGGGTACATCGACAAAGGGCACAAGGATGGTGACAGTTGCGACGATTCCGCGCCGCAACCCCTGAACTGGAAGGAATAGGTACGAGCGTGACTGAGATACTTGGCGCCGGCAATGTGCGCAAGATGAAGACCGCCCTGGAAGAGCCGGTCCAGTACCACATGCTCCTGGGAGATGTCGAGGTGCCCCTCAACCAGTACCTGGGCCGACAGCTTCAACTCGATTACCAGGGCGTCATCAATTGCATCCACTGCGACCGCAAAACCAGCAAGAGCTTCAACCAGGGCTACTGCTATCCCTGTTTCAAGCGCCTGGCACAGTGCGACAGCTGTATCATCAGCCCCGAGAAGTGTCACTACGCCGCCGGTACCTGCCGCGAGCCGGCGTGGGGCGAACAACACTGCATGATCGACCACATCGTTTACCTGGCGAACACCTCGGGAATCAAGGTGGGAATCACCCGTGGTAGCCAGGTGCCGACACGCTGGATCGACCAGGGCGCAACCCAGGCCAAGCCCATCTTCCGCGTGGATACCCGGCACCATTCGGGCATGGTCGAGGTCCTGTTCAAGAACCATATTGCCGACAAGACCAACTGGCAGGCCATGCTCAAGGGTGATGCCCAAGACCGGGATCTCGAGCTGGTGAGACAGCAGCTGCTGGCAGAGTGTGGCGAACAGGTGGAGGCCCTGCGCGCAGAACACGGTCTGCAGGCAATTACTTTACTGGAAGATGCCCCGGAGACGCGTATCAGTTATCCGGTGATGGAATATCCCGAGAAGGTGAAATCTTTCAACCTGGATAAAACACCGTCTATCGGCGGTACGCTGATGGGCATTAAGGGACAGTACCTGATATTCGACAGTGGTGTGATCAACCTGCGCAAGTACGGCGGTTATCACCTCACCCTGACACTGAACTGAGGTTTGTTATGCGCGACGCCCAACCTGGAACAGTCTACCTGAAGGATTACCGTCCACCGGCGTATCTCATCAATCGCACCGAGCTGCACTTCGACCTTTACGAGGATCATGCGCTGGTCACTTCGCGATTGCACATGCTGCGCAGCTCAGAGTCGGAGGGCATTGCCGGCCTGGAGTTGCACGGACAGGACCTGGAACTGAAATCGGTGGCCGTGGACGGCGCGGTGTTGCCCCCCACCGAGTACCAGGTCACGTCGGATAAACTGGTAGTGCGCTCCGTGCCCGAACAATTCGTGCTCAGCTGTGTCACCCGCATCCGCCCGCAGGACAATACTTCCCTGGAAGGCTTATACAAATCCAGGACCATGTTCTGCACCCAGTGCGAGGCTGAGGGATTTCGCAAGATTACCTATTACCTGGACCGACC
>JAACFI010000441.1 GCA_009937575.1 Haliea sp. | reverse complement strand
AACGTGTGGCGCAACATTTCCGGGGAACCCGTGCAGACCAATCCCATGGCCATGTGCGATGGCCAGACGGTTGAGCCCGAGGACCTGGTCACTTTCGAGATTCACTATGCGGATCGCATCGGTGAAAACTACTTTGCCAAGCACCGTGAAAGACACCGGTTTTACTTCTACCCCGAGATGACCCGGGATGAGCCCATGCTGTTGAAGCAGTGGGATTCCGACGGCGGACTGGCGCAATCCGGTGGCGAAAGGTCGGATGCCAGCTATCCCGGAAGCCCCTGTACTTTCAGCTTCCACAGTGCATTCGATGATCTGCTGGCGCCTGACGACGCGCCGGATCGCTGGAGTATCGAGGTGCGCTGTCTGGTTATTTACTAGCGGCCAACTGCTGATTCTAAGCGCATGGACGAGCCACCAGCAGTTTTCGATAGACCGCTTCCTTGACCGGCGCGACGACCGGATCCTCTTGATCGATGCGCTGGGCAATCAGGTCGTGCATTACCACAGAGGTTCAAGGGTTCAGACTCCATGTTCTCCGTTCATGGAGTCTGACCCCTTGAACCCTGCAGGAATGGCGTGCCGAGTTCAGGGGTGAACTACGTTTAATCCACGTCCTTCAGGCCCTTCTTATCGTCGGTGTATTCCTGACGCAGATCAGGGCGTTTCTTGGGTGACTCTCTAGGTTCAAGGGGTCTGACCCCTTGAATATTTAAGCGGCGCGCAATGCCCTGCCCATTGTCTTGCTCCCCAGCGCGTCGGTGAAGTCGCTACCCTGCCACGCCAACTCACCGTTGATCAGCACGTGGCTGACAACGCCATCGGAGCGACTCACCATTTGATTGTGCTCGAACAGGTCGCGGTACATCAGTTTGCGATTGGCATTGTCGTCCCAGCCGGCGAGTGCCTCGGGATCGATAACGACGATGTCTGCCTGGGCGCCGATATCCAGGCTGCCCACGTCCAGGCCGAAAAACTCGGCCGGCTCGCGAGTGAGGCGCCTGACAATCTGCGCTACCGTGTCCAGGGATTCCCGCTGGGCCAGTTGCAGGGAGGAGAGGTTGGAATCGAAGAATGCCATATTGGTGATATGGGCCCCCGAATCATTGAAGCCCGGTAGCGTGCCGGGGTGCAATAGCAGGTCCAGGACGCCCTCCTTGTTCACATTCCCCACGTCTATCCAGAAGCGGAAGTCCTTGTCATAGGTCCGCATCATGTGCAGCATGAAGTCGGCGTCGTCGCCGATGGGCCGGGGAAATTTCTCGAAAGCTGCCTTCTCCGTGTCGGTGCGCGCGGCATTAGTGCCACCGGCCTGGAAACGTGCGAGGCGCTCGAATACCCGCTGCATACTCTCGCCTTCCCACTCGGGCACCGGGGCGCCATCAAAGATCATCAGATCGAGTTCGCGCACCACCAGGTCGTCCGGCATGCCGATTTTAGCTTTCAGCCTGGCCAGGTCACGTCCCCGGCGGCCCCGGTGCCAGTCACTCCGGAATCGCTCCACCCAGGCGGGATCATTGAGCAATGCCATGCGCCCTTCACGGTCCTCGTATTCCCTGGCAATCAGCTCACAGGTCGACTCCAGTTCCTCGAACAGGGGGCTGACGATGCCGTCGGACCAGATACGGAAATTGGTGCCCAGGGCCTGGAAGTGGATGTTTCCCCTGAACAGGCGGCTGTTGAGCAGGGCGGCGAAGCGAAGAAACATCTGTGATGCCTGTGGCAGCAGCACGAATCGCAGGGCCGCCAGGGCCGACGTCTTCAGCGTACGGCCAAACAGGCGGCCGCTGGTGAGCAGGAAATAAAGCAGGGCCTTGGGCCGATTTTCGATGATCGGAGTTGTCTGCCACACCCGCCCCCGGCGCCGTACCACGCCCAGCAGGCGTTTCATTTCGGAGAAGCTGGCGAACTGGGTGGGTATGCGTTTGTCCGTATTTGGTGAGTTGGCCAGGTAGTGAAACGGCAGGCCATCCGTACTCATGCCCAGGTAGCCCTGGTCCATGGCCTGCTCCAGCAGGCTCTCCATGCGCATCAATTCAGCTTCATTAGGCGCGCGAGAGATGCTGTCCTGAAGCCCCATGGCCTGCACCCGCAACATGGAGTGGGGGACGAATATACCGATGTTGGGACCGAGGGGGATGTTTTCGAAGTGGTCCATGTACTCGCCACTGTCTTTCCAGGTAACCGCCTCGGTGCATTTGCGCAACACCGACTTGGGGATGTTCTCCACCCGGGTGAAACAGTCCACGATGGGATCCTGGCCGTTCTCCTGCTGACTGCCAAAGCAGGTGCCCAGGCTACAGTTGCCGACCAGCACGGTGGTGGTGCCGTGGCGCACTGCCTCCGGCAGGCCCGGCTCCAGGTCGACCTCGAGATCCAGGTGCGTGTGGATATCCAGCAGGCCCGGCATCAGCCACTTGCCCCCGGCGTCGATCACCTCGGCCGCGGGAGTTCGCGGCAGGCTGGATCCCTTGGCCACGATGCGGCCTTTCTTGATGGCGATATCGAGTGCTTCGGGTGGATTTCCGCTACCATCGAAGACCAGCGCGTTCTGGATTAGGGTGTCCCAGGTCTTCCTGGACATAACGAATTCCCCTGTCTTGTGTTAGGCAAGCAGCCTTATATATCAGATTGGGCGGCCCGCGAACAGGGTTGGATGCGAGTGGCGTGGAAGCCGTCTCTTAAGCGGATCTGATGTCACAGAGTCGACGATGGCTCGAGAATATTGATATACACTCAAAGTAGCATTTCTACTCGAGTTATTACGCATAACGGTATAGTGTAATTGGTGGAAATATGATCATCAGCCTGAAGGGTAAGGTCGCGCGGGATATCTGGGAAACCAATAGCTCGAGGACGTTGCCGCGAAACCTCTGCTTGAGGGCCAAGGCGCTTATGACGATCATGCACTCAACGCGAGCCCTGGATGACTTGTGCATCAGGGGAGAACCTCCCAGTATTCGCTTGCATAAACTCGTGGGTGATCGCAGAGGCTACTGGAGTATTGCCATCAGGTTAACCTGGTGTATAACTTTCCGCTTCGATAACGGTGAGTTCTCCGAAGTGAAGATAGATAACTATCACAGAGGCTAGTGATGATTTCGAATCCAGCGCCCTTACATCCCGGTACGGTCCTCGCCGGGATGTGGGTGCGCATGCAGAGGACCAAGGGGTCAGACTCCTTGATCTCCGGTTCATGGAGTCTGACCCCTTGATTCCCTCCTTTATCTCCGGTTCATGGAGTCTGACCCCTTGATTCCCTTGATTCCCCTTGATTTCTGATCCCGATTATCCGGCCAGGTATGCTTTCGCCAGCCTGCAGGCCTTGTCGATGAGCATGGGGGTGAGTTCCTGCGCGGTTTCCGTTTCGTGGCGAGTATGCACCCAACCCAGGTAGGTGAAACCGCGCGCGAGGAAAAACAGCGGCATATG
>JAACFI010000440.1 GCA_009937575.1 Haliea sp. | reverse complement strand
TGGGCGTGCTGCAGGCGATCCGCCTTGTCGAGTAAATAGAAAATCACACCAGCGGAATAGGCGATGCCGCCACTGGCCAGCCACCAGAAGCCGGCCACCGGAAGCGCCGCCCTTAAACTGCCGAAATCCAGTGAACACGCCCAACCCATGGCGAGGTAGATGACAAGTTGGCAGGCTTTCACCACGCGCCCCGACAGAAATAGCTCTGACAGGATCCCCAGTACGGCCAGAGTCCATACCAGGGCGAGAATCAAAGTGGCATTCCTGCTGGACACGCTGATAAGCATAAAAGGGGTGTAGGTACCGGCTATCAGCAGGTAAATTGAGATGTGGTCCAGCACCTTGAACACTTTTTTCAGCCGCGGCGCCTGGAAACTGTGGTACAGAGTTGACATCGTATACAGCAGCACCAGGGTGAACCCGAACGCGCTGAATCCCACAATCGTTGCGAAGTCGCCGGTCTGGATGCCCAGCGCCAGCAGGGCTCCAAGGGCGACCAGGGCAAACACGGCCCCGACCAGATGGCTGATACTGTTCAGTCTTTCGCCGTAGTACATATCAGGCATCCATCAGTTTTGGTGTAAAACCTGTCGGGATGGTTGAAGCGACAGTTTACCCAGACGGCATATCTCATAAAATCTGCAGGGAATCTTTGGCGTTTATGGGCATTCATATACCGATTTTATCAGTTACGGCCACTCAAACTGTCAATACCATTAGGTCTGGCAGGACATTTCGCTTGATTTTGCTCTGGCACTGCCTCAAACTAACACCTATTAGTTAATAGCATATCCCGATAACGAGGTGCCACCGTGAGCCAATGTCCGTTTGCCGATTTCCAGAACATGATAGACCCGGATACTTATGCCGATGGTATGCCCTACGATGAGTTGGCAAGAATCCGCAAGTCAGGCCCCATTCACTACATGGACGACCCGACCATGGGTGTTCCCTACTGGCTGGTAACCGGCCGTGAAGAGATCGACTTTATCTCCAAGAATCCCGATCTGTTTTCGAGTGAAGCGCGAACCGCCCTGGCGGATGAACACAGCCCGGAAGATATAGAAGTCATCCACAAGAATATGACCATTAATATGGATCCGCCCCGACAGTTGAAATCGCGCAAAATCGTGCGCGCTACCTTCACCCCCAGGGCGGTGGATTCTTATGAGGAACGTTTCCGGGAGCACGCGCGCAATATCGTCGACGCGGTAGCCAGCCGAGGCGAATGTGAATTCGTGGAAGAAGTGGCGGCGGAACTGCCGCTGCTGGCAATTCTGGAACTGTGCGGCATTCCTGCCGAAGACCGCAAGGATTTCTTCGAGTGGACGAACACTATGATGTTCAACCAGGACGCTTCAATGGCGGTGGACAAGGAGGCCGCCGAGATGGCCTCTTTCAAGGTGATCGAGTACGCCATGAAGCTCGCCGCCGAACACCAGGACAACCCCAAAGACGATATTATCGGTGCCCTGTTGCGCGGCACGGAACGGGCCGAGGGCCTGGATGAGAGTGAGTTCGTATGGTTTTTCCTCATGCTCATTGCTGCCGGCAATGAGTCAACTCGCACAGTGACCAGCCACGGTATGCGACTGCTGATGGAGCATCCGGACCAGTTGCAGTACCTGGTGGATAATCCGGACAAGATTCCCAATGCCTGCGAGGAAATGCTGCGCTACAACACCGCGTTCATCCTGATGCGCCGCACCGCCATGGAAGACGTGGAAGTGGGAGGCGCTCAGATCAGGAAAGGCGACAAGATCATTCTGCACTATCACACCGTCAATCACGACGAGAGCATCTTCGGTGAAGATGCCATGGAGTTCGATGTTACACGCGCCGAACGGATTCCCGATCTTTATAACCAGCACCGCGCCTTCGGCATCGGGCAGCACTTCTGCCTGGGCACCCACCTGGCACGCCTGGAAATGCGAGTGATGTTCGAGGAGATCATTCCCCGCATGCGAAACCCGAAATTGCAAGGTGACATCGTCTACACCCGGTCAAACCTGGTCAACGGCATCCGGGAAATGCACATTACCTTCGATCCGGAGGTCAAGCGGAACGCCGCCTAGTCGTGGTCTGGACCTGTCCGGCTGTTCATATCATAGCCTGCGCCGGGCATCAGCGACCCGACCAGCTGGCGTCGTTGACGGGGCCCGCGGCCGGGGTGATCTCTACCTCGATACCCGAAAGGTGGGCCATACCTGACAGTGGCTCGATATTGTCCGGCCCGTCCGAGGCGAGAATGTTCACGTTGGCGCCGGCGAGTCGGCTGGCTACCGAGAGTCCCCTGGCATGCTGGTGCCCCCAGCCATGGGGTACGGCGACGGTGCCTGGCATCAGTTCCGGCAGCAGTTTAACCGGCAGGCGGATTGCGGATGTGGCCGACCGTATATCCGCGACATCTCCCTCTGCCAGTCCCAAGCGGTTACCGTCCTGCGGATTGAGGTAAAGGAAATTACTGCGGTTGTGCTCACCGTTGGTGAGCGCATCAATATTTTGTGTCCAGGAGTTGTGCGTGCTGTGGGCGCGCTTGGAAATCAGTCGCAGCTTTCCGGCCTTGTTACTGTCGCGGAATTCATCGAAACGCTTGTCCAACTGGCCGGCAGCTTCAAGGAATTCAGCGGGTGCCAGGTGCACCAACCCGTCATCGGTGGTCGGGCGCACGCCGAGGAAGGTCCCGGGCGCGACCTGCTGCCGCGGTTTGCCGTGAGGGTGGCGCAGTAGCTGACGGAAGCTGCCGTTGCCCGAAGATCTCAGCATGAGGTCAAGGATCAACCGTTGGGGCAGGCCGGGTTCTGAACGTGGGTGGCGAATCCGGTTCGCGGATTTCAGCAGGCGCAGCAGGCGCTGTGTCGCGGTGGAACCGAACAGGTTGACGCCGCAGGCGGTGGCCAGGTCAGTGTAGATGCTGGCCTCGTCCCGCTGTCGACCCGTGGGCTTTACCAGCGCCTCCGTGGCGGCCAGGTAGGGGATCGACTGCATACCCAGGAACAGGGGAAAAACGAAGGGCAGGTCGGGTCGCTCCAGCGGGGAAGTAGCTGGAAGCACGTAATGCGCGAGGCTGGCAGTCTCGTTGAGGTAGATATCGGTGACGACCAGCAATTCCAGTTGCTGAAACGCCTCGCGCAGCCTGTCCGCGTTGGCCATGGTCATCAGCGGATTGCCACCGGTGACAAACATTCCCCTGATCTGGTCCCGGCCGGCTGTCAGGATTTCGTCCGCCAGTATGCCCCCCGGGAAGCCACCGTTCAGTTCGCGGAAGTTGCCGACTCGTGACCGGGCCGTGCGCATGAACATGCCTTTCTTGCGCGCAAATTCCGCGAAATCAAAGATTCCCTCACCCACCAGGGTGCCGCCGCTGCGGTCGAGATTGCCGCTGACTGCATTGATGCACTCCGCCAGCCACTGGGCCAGGGTGCCGTCCC
>JAACFI010000439.1 GCA_009937575.1 Haliea sp. | reverse complement strand
TCCCACACGTCTTTGGCGCTGCTGATGCCCAGGCAGGTATCCACCACGGTCCAGCCGTCATCGTCCTCCAGCAGCCAGATATTGATGTGGTCCAGCGACATGGGCATGGGAAACCTTGCCCAGAAAACGCCCTCGGCGACCTGTCTTGGCTCGGTGGGCGCAGGCCAGTTGTCGCGCCCCCAGGGGTATTCCAGGCCCTTGTAGCGAGTGGTCTCGGCCGGTGTTGCGCTCATACGGGTATCCACAGGGTGACGAAGGGGCTATATGGTCGATCTTCGGGGCCGGGATGTCCAGCGCCCAGGCTGTAATCACGATGTATATCAATAAACGCCGCCCCATGGCCTAGTATTATTGCCAGTCAGTATTCTTTTTTGGAGTCCTCCTTTTGCAGGTCAAAGGTTTGCGAACGATTCTGGCGCCTGTCCTTGCCCTCACCCTGTCAGCGGCTTGCCAGGTTGTGCTTGCGGACAAGGAACAACTGGCCATCGAAGGTTCCACTACCATCTACCACTTGTCCGGGCTTGTCGCCAGGCAATTCATGCGCGAGCACCGGGATATCCGGGTCAGTGTGGGCAACGGTGGTTCCAGCGAAGGAATCAGGGCGCTGTTGGCGGGAGAGGTGGATATTGCCAACAGTTCGCGTTTCATCTCCAGTGAAGAACTCGCAGCCGCCATGACGGCAGGCATCTATCCGGTGCCATTTCGCATCGCCGATGACTGCATCATTCCCGTCGTGCACAAGAGCAACAAACTGAAGAACCTCAGCCGGGAGGACCTGCGCCGGATTTATAGCGGTGAGATCGGGAACTGGAAGGAACTGGGAGGCGAGGACCGGACCATCCGGGTGATGTCCCGGGATCCCGGATCCGGCACCTTCGGCGTCTGGCGTGACCTGGTCATGGAGGATGACGAGATGCGGGAGGATGCCGAGCGTAAGTCCCGCAGTTCCGATGTGGTCCGGGCGGTCAGCGAGCACCGGGGCGCTATCGGCTATATCGGCCTCGGCCACCTCACTGCCAATATCAAGCCCCTCCGGGTGGACGGCGTGATGGGTTCACTGTACAGCGTTCGTGATGGCAGTTACGCCCTCAGCCGTCCATTGTTCATGTTTACCCGCGGGTGGCCCGAGGGTGAGTTGCTGGAGTTCATCAATTTCGCCCTGGACCCGGACCACGGCCAGACTATTGTTCGTAAGTCGGGATTTGTACCCGTGCACACAACTAAAAATTAGCCTTTAGGGAATCGCGAAGTGGAATACGGATTCACTGACATCTTGACACTGCTGGGAGCCCTGGGACTTTTCCTCTATGGCATGAAGGTGATGAGTGATGCCCTGCTGGAGTTGGCGGGGGATCGCATGCGCAGCATTCTCTCCACCACCACCTCCAACCGCTACTTCGCCGTGCTTACCGGGTTTACCATCACCGCCGTCATCCAGTCTTCCTCGGCTACGACGTTGATGGTGATCAGTTTTACCAACGCGGGCCTGCTGACCCTGCGGGAAGCCATCGGTGTGATTATGGGGGCCAATATCGGTACCACGGTGACGGCGTGGCTGATCTCCATTTTTGGCTTCAAGGTGAGTATCAGTGCCATGGCTCTGCCACTGGTGGGACTGGGCTTCCTGTTGACCCTGTTCAAGAAAAAGCACTACCAGCACTGGGGTTACTTCATCATCGGCTTTGCGGTGCTGTTTATCGGCCTGCAGTTCCTCAAGGAATCGGTGCCGGATATCCGCAACAACCCGGATATCCTTGCCTTTCTCTCGGGCTACACCAGCATGGGGTTTCTCTCGATACTGTTGTTCCTGCTGATAGGCACCCTGTTGACGATGGTCGTGCAGTCTTCCAGCGCTGCCATGGCCCTCACGCTGTTGATGACCTACGAGGGCTGGATCCCCTTCGACATGGCTGCCGCCATGGTGCTGGGACAGAACGTGGGTACCACCATTACCGCCTACCTGGCCTCGCTGATTGCCAACTTCCAGGCCAAGCGGGCGGCCCGGGCCCACCTGATTTTCAACCTGTTGGGGGTCGCCTGGACGCTGGTGTTCTTCTACCCCTTCCTGCGACTGATGGAGTTCGTAGTGCTGCGTACCGAGGGTGCATCGCCCTTTATCGAAGCCGCAGCGGTCCCCGTCGCCTTGTCCCTGTTTCACACTTTTTTCAATATTCTCAATACGGCGCTGCTGATCGGCTTTGTCGATCCTATTGCCCGTATCGTGGAGCGTGTGGTCCCCGAGGTATTGGAGAAGGAGGTGGAAATCGACCAGCCGGTTTACCTGTCAAAGTCCTCCCTGGAATTCTCCCAGACCGGTATCAAGGCCCTGTTCGATGAGTCCCTGCGACTGCTGCAGAACGCCGCCTATAAGGCCATCGCGCACGGGCTGAGTGTGCACAGGGAAGATCTGCAGTCGGATACCGGTCTGAAAGAACTGGTGAAATCGCGGGAGGCCATCCCGGTGGATATCGACGAGCTATATGCCACCCGCATCAAGTCCATCTACAGCCAGATCCTGGAATACGCCACCCGCCTGCAGAGCGAGTTCGCCCTGGAGGAGGACAAGATCGAAACCATACGCAATATCCTGATCGCGGACCGCATGCTGGTGCATGTGGTCAAGGATATGCAGCCGCTGCACGATAATATCGTGCTGTTCATGAAGTCGGGCAATCCACATATCATGGACGAGTACAACACCCTCCGCCGGCGGATCCTGAAAGTCATGCGGGAGATCCACCGCGCCGGGGAGTCCGATTACCCCCTGCGGCACATTCGCAAGGTAGAGAAACAGCGTGCCAAGGCGGAGAAACTGGATGCGCTGCTGACCGGGAATATCAACCAGCTGCTGATTGACGGCAAGATCACCAACGTCATGGCGACCTCACTGATCAACGACAGCGAGCAGGCCAGCAAGATCATGCAGAACCTGATCGATATCGCCACCCTGCTTTACCATCCCAGGGATCGCCTGGTCAACGATATGGAAGGAGACGAGCCGGCGAGCGCGTCACCAGCCTAACCTACACCCCGCTCGGACCCTTCCCAATACTGTGCCCTGACCGCCTTCTTGTCCGGTTTGCCCACCGGGGTGAGCGGAATGGCATCCACGAAGTCGACGGTTTTCGGCGACTGCACGGAGCCCTTTGCCTCCTTGACCAGGGCCTGCATGGAGGTCGCCAGATCGTCGCTGGCTTCGAATCCGGGTTTCAGGACCACCACCGCCTTGACGGCTTCACCCCACTGGTCATCGGGCACACCGATGACAACCACCTGGCCCACCGCCTCATGGGTGGTCAGGACATCTTCGACCTCCCGCGGAAACACATTGAAACCGCCAGTCACGATCATGTCCTTGGTGCGATCCACGATATACAGGAAGCCGTCCTCGTCGAGCTTGCCCACGTCGCCCGTGTGCAGCCAGCCGCCGGCAAAGGCCTCAGCGGTCTGCTCGGGCATATCCTT
>JAACFI010000438.1 GCA_009937575.1 Haliea sp. | reverse complement strand
ATCAACGGCGAAAAAATGTGGATATCCAGCGGCGACTACTCAGACTTTATCTTCCTGCTGGCGCGCTTCAACGACGACCCGGTGGGCGGCCTGGGCCTGATCCTGGTGGACCGGGAGCACGGCTATGAGACCACCAATATCGAGAAAATGGGGCTTAACAGTCAGTCCACTGCCCAGGTGTTTTTCCAGGATGTACGGGTACCGGCCGGCAACCTGATGGTTGAGCCGGGGCAGGCGATGAAAGCCTTGTTGACGATGCTGGCCAGTTCCCGGCCTATCGTGGCCCTGATGGCCCTGGCTATAGCGGATGCTGCACTGGAGGAATCCGTTCAGTATGCAAAGGACCGATCGCAGTTCGGCAAACCCATCGCCGGGCACCAGCTGATCGCCGCCAAACTGGGAGAGATGGCTACCAAGGTACAGGCCGGCAAGCTGATGTCCTTCCGCGCGCTCAGCGCCATCGACAAAGGGGAACGCTCTGACGTGCACAGTGCCATGGCCAAATGGTTCGGCACCGAGGTCGCCTGCGAGATCGTGGCGGAGGCCATGCAGATACACGGAGGCAATGGAATCACGAAAGAATTTCCCATCGAGTACATGTATCGCTCGGTGCGCCCCTTCATGGTGACCGAGGGTACCAACGAGATCCAGAAACTGGCGATAGGCCGTTCACTGACCGGCATCGACGCGTTCTAGGAGTGGGCTGATGGATTTTGACCTGTCACTGGAACAGCAGATGATGGCCGATACCGCCGAGCAGATCTCTGCTCGTTTCGACCCGGAGTACTGGCGGGAGAAAGACGAGTCCGGCGAATATCCCGCGGAATTTATCGCCGAAATTGGTGCCCAGGGCTTCTTCGGGTTACCAGTACCCGAGCAGTACGGCGGCATGGGGTTGGGCCTGACGGAACTGGCGGTGGCCATGGAATCCCTGTGCCACGGTGGCGGAGGCGGTGGCCCCGCCATCGGTTACCTGTTCGGTCTCTTGGGAAACCTGTCCATACTGCACCACGGCAATGATGAACAGAAAGCGCGCTACCTGCCCGACATGGCTACCGGTGAAAAGATGTGTGCCTTTGCCCTGTCGGAACCGGACGCCGGCACCAACTCGATGAATATCAAGACCTTCGCCCGCCGCGAGGGTGACGAGTTCGTGATCAATGGCGGTAAGTGGTTTATCACCAACATCGAGAACTCCGATGCCCTGTTGCTGGTTGCGCGGACTGAAAAGCCGGTGGAGGGTAAGAGCAAGGCGGGGGGAATCACCCTGTTCCTGGTCGACCTGCCCCAGGCGGCGATCACCTATACCCCCATCCCCAAGCACGGCTTCAACTATTACAAGTCCAACCAGGTTTTTATCGAGGATCTGCGTGTGCATGAGAGCTGCGTCCTCGGACAGGAGGGCCGGGGGTTTTACAGCCTGTTGGGTACCCTCAACCCCGAGCGGGTGCTGGTGGCGGCCGGTGCCGTGGGTACCGCCCGCCTGGCCATCTCCCGGGCGGTGGAGTATGCGAATGAGCGCAATGTGTTCGATGCCCCCATCGGTTCCCATCAGGGGGTGCAGCATCCCTTGGCAGGCGCTCATGCCAAGGTGGAGTCGGCCTGGCTCGCGGTGTTAAAAGCTGCGACCCTCAACGATGTGGACAGTGCATCAAAGGAGGCCGGCGACCTGGCCAACATGGCCAAGTACGTGGCAGTGGAATCCTGTATCGAGGCCTGTTACCACGCCATGCAGACCTACGGCGGTGCGGGTTTTGCCCGAGAGTACCACCAGGAGCGCTGGTGGCGCGAGGCACAGCTATTCCGCCTGGCGCCCCTGACACAGCAGATGACATTGAACTATATTGGAGAGCATGTCCTGGGCATGCCTAAATCCTACTGAGGAAAGTCTCATGACAGTACCTTATTCCAAACGCATGCAGGGTTACGGCTCCGATTTCATAAAAGAGATGTTTGCCGCTGCGCGTAACCCGGACCTGATCTCCTTCGCAGGCGGCGCACCGGCGCCGGAGCTCTACCCGCTGGATGCCTTCAGGGCCGCTTCCGATAAAGCCTTCGAGGAGTGGGGTCGGACAGTTATGGCCTACGATGGTGCCGAGGGCATCATGCCCCTGCGGGAAATCATCGCCAATGAGCGCATGCCGCAGATGGGGGTTAATGTCGGTCCCGAGGATATCCGTATCCTCAGCGGCTCCCAGCAGGGGATTGATTTCGCCGCCCGGCTGTTTATCGACGAGGGCGATACGATTATCTGCGAGTATCCGACCTACCTGGGTGCCTTGAACTCCTTCGGTGCATTCAAGCCAAGCTATGTCTCCGTGCCGATGGATAACCAGGGCATGCTTATGGAGGAGTTGGAAAAGACGCTGATCGCCAACCCCCAGGCCAAGCTGTTGTACACGGTTCCGGAATTCCAGAATCCTACTGGAATTACCCTGGCCGCCGATCGCCGCAAGCGCATGGTGGAACTGGCTGAAGAGCACGACATCCTCATTATCGAGGACAGTCCGTATTACGAGATCCGCTTCGAGGGAGAGAACATTCCGGCGATCAAGAGCTTTGATACCACGGGCGACCGGGTGATCTACCTGGGTTCCTTCTCCAAAACCCTGTGCCCGGGCATCCGCCTGGGGTGGGCCTGCGCCAATTTCGAGATCCTGGACCGCTACCGGGTGATGAAGGAGGCCAGCGATTTCCAGGCCAGCACGGTGACCCAGTACCAGGTGGCGACATTCCTGCGCGACAACCCGCTGGACGAACTGCTGAACGAATCGCGACGGGTGTACCGCGGTCGGCGCGATGCGGCCCTGGCGGCGATCGAGGAATTTTTTCCCGACAATGTCGAGTACACAATCCCCCAGGGCGGCTACTTTATCTGGCTGACCGTACCTGGCGTCAATGCCACCGAGATGTTCCTGCCCGCGGTCAATGATATCGGTGTGGCCTATGTGCCCGGTGAGTCCTTCTTCGCCGCGGCTGACCAGAGCTGTAATTTTCGCCTGAGCTATTCGCAGATGACGGAGGAGAAGATCAGGGAGGGTATTTCGCGATTGGCAAAATTATTGTCCAGCGCGTAGTTCAATGGTGCGCAATGCGCAGGGCCTGCCCCGCTTCACCGGGTACCATTGAATTGAAAATCAAACAATGACTCAATCCTTGCCGAAAATGACGATGATGAAAAACCAAACATCCGTAAAATCACAGTCGCTCCCTTATGACATGGTTGTGTATCACGTCATGGCTATAAGGCTTGCCCGTTCCCTCTGAACGGGCTTTTTTTTGCCTGCTCGATATTGGATGATGAGACGTGGGGTGCGCTGAGCCTGCCTCGCTTTATCGGGTACCGCGCACCATTTAAATGGAAACGATGATTCGACGAGGCGTAGGGTGCGCACCGCGCACCATTAAAAACTATGATCAGAAAAAGAAGTTACAACAGCGGATTAATACTGGACCGAAGCTTCCGCAGCT
>JAACFI010000437.1 GCA_009937575.1 Haliea sp. | reverse complement strand
CGGCAGATCGGTGTGCTCTACGAGCGCGTGGCACCGGCCGGTGCCCTGATGATGAACCAGAAACTGGCGGTCGGATCTCCGGCGCCGGAGATGGCGCTGCCCGACCTGGATGGCGGTATCGTCGATGTGGGCAAGGTTGAGAGCCGCTCCCAGCTGGTTTTCTTCATGTCCCCCGACTGCCCGGTGTGTAATGAACTCACCCCGGCGTTGAAGTCGGCGGCCCGGGCGGAGTCCGATTGGCTGGAGGTGGTGCTGGCCAGTGACGGACCCGAGCAGGATCACGCCGGTTACGTGCAACGCAAGGGCCTGGAGGCTTTTCCCTACGTGGTCTCCGAACTGCTCGGGAAGACCTACGGTGTGAGTAAGCTACCCTACGCGGTCCTTGTCGATGAGTCAGGGCATATCGCATCCATGGGCATCATCAATTCCCGGGAGCACCTGGAAAGCCTGTTCGAGGCCAAGGAACGCAAGGTGGCATCGATCCAGGATTACATGAACAAGAAACAGGGAGTTCAGTACGTGGAGGCGGACAAGGTATGAAGTTTCTCGACACACTATTTGAACGGCAGACCCGGCAGCTCGCCCAGCGATCCTCGCGTCGGGGGATGTTGAAGAGCCTGGGTGGACTGTTGGTGGGCGGTGCTGCAGTTCCGTTGCTTCCGGTGGCGCGGGCCTCGGCGGCGGAGTCCGCCCAGCGGCCCCAGGAAGAGGGCGACGAGACCGCCTGTGAGTACTGGCGCTATTGCGCCATCGACGGTTTCCTGTGCAGTTGTTGCGGCGGTAGCGCCAACACCTGTCCACCCGGGACGGAGATGTCGCCGATCACCTGGATCGGCACCTGCCGCAACCCGGTGGACGGTCGCAATTACGTGATTTCCTATAACGATTGCTGCGGCAAGTCAGTCTGCGGGGCCTGCCTGTGCCAGCGCGATGAGGGGGATCGTCCGCCTTACCGCTCGGACAAGACCAACGACGTCAACTGGTGCCTGGGAACAAGCAGTGCGGCTTATCACTGTTCCACCGCCGTGGTTGTGGGCGTGGCTTTCGAGGACCAGTGAAAGCTTATCTCCAAATTTTGCTGTGGCCCCTGCTGGCCGCCACTGCGGGCGCGGTGGAGATCAATCAGCAGCGGGCGCAGTTCAACTACCAGATGTTCTGCCAGGGCTGCCATACCCCGGACGGCACCGGTGCCATGTCGGTACCGCGGATGAAAGATCAGGTGGGTTACTTCCTGGAGACGCCCCGCGGCAGGGAGTACCTGGTCAGGGTGCCCGGGTCTGCCACCTCGGCACTGGACAACGAGGAACTCGCCGAAGTGTTGAACTGGATACTGGTGGAATTCGCCGGTGACAGCCTTTCGCCTGATTACCAGGCCTACTCGGCCGACGAGGTCAGCCGCATGCGCCGCCAGCCCCTCAACGAGGTTGAGGATTACCGCGCGCAGCTGCTGGTAGAAATTGCTCGCGCCAAGACCGAACAGTAACAGGGGTACTAAGACATGCGCACATTTAGAATGCTGATCTCCGCGGGCTTGTTGCTCGCAGGTGCCACCGGCGCCCTGGGGGGCGAGGCTCCCGCCGCGGCCGCTACCTGTGTCGCCTGCCACGGCCCCAAGGGTGTATCGGCCAACCCGGAGTGGCCCAACCTGGCGGGACAGCATGCGGGCTATCTCGAAATCCAGATCAGGGCTTTTCGCGACGGCCAGCGAGAGAATCCGGCGATGGCCCCATTCGTAGGCAAACTGTCGGACAAGGATATCGCTAATCTGGCGGCTTACTACGCGGGTCTGCCCAGGGGCACGGCCGCCAATGGCGATGCCAGTATGGTGGCCACCGGCGAGAACCTCTCCGCCTATTGCAAGGCCTGTCATGGCATGCAGGGTGTGCCGGCCGCAAATGTCTGGCCGGTTATCGCCGGGCAGCAGAGTGTCTACCTCCAGAAGCAGCTGGCGGCCTACAAGAACGGCTCGCGGGCCAGTGCGCAGATGAGTACCGTGGTGGCGCCCTTCGGTGACGACGAGTTCAAGGCCCTGGCAGCCTACTATAGCCAGCTCAAACCCTGACCCGGGCGAACGGCTGATCTTCCCTGCCGGGAGGCGGGGTATGGCTTCCCACCGCGCCATTGTCAATTCCCTCACGGTGCTGGTCTGCCTGTCGGCGGTCACCGTCGATATCTGCCTGCCCGCGTTTCCGGCCATCAGCCGCAGTTTCAACGTGCCCGCCGGTGATACCCACCTGCTGGTATCCGTCTACCTGCTGAGCTACGGTGGCGCCCAGATTCCCCTGGGTTACATCTCGGAGCGCATCGGGCGCATAAAGACCGTATACCTGGGCCTGTCTGTGTTTCTCCTTGGGGGAATGGTGGCTACGTTCGCCACGTCCCTGGAAATGTTGCTGCTGGCCCGGTTTGTCCAGGGCCTTGGGGGTGCGGTGGGCCCTGTGATGGCCAGGGCCATCGCCAGGGATGTCTCGTCGGGCGCCGAGCTGGGCAGGTTGATGTCAGTCTTCGTCACCGCGCTGGCCGTGTCTACCCTGCTGGCGCCGATTGCCGGCAGTGCCCTGGTCGCCGTCTTCAGCTGGCCAAGTGTATTCGGTATATCGGTGTTGCTGGGGATCTTCTGCCTGCTGCTGGTGCATCGCCATGTGCCGGAAACCCTCCCGCCCGTTAGTCCCGCTGGCAACAGGTTCGAGGAACACGCCGCCGAATTTTTTCGACACCCGCCGGCCGTACTCGGCACCAGCATGCTGGGGCTGTTGTTTATGGGCTACATTGCTTTCCTTTCCAGCTTCGCCTCTATCGCCGCGGACCAATTCGGTCAGCCGGACGCGAGCATCGGTTGGTGGTTCGCGGTGTTCGTGGGTTTTTACCTGTTCGGCGCGAACCTCACCCGCCGTGCCTCCGGTGCCAAACACGACACCCGGTTGCTGGACCTGGGTTCGCTGCTGCTGTCGCTGTCCGTAATCGCGTTCGCGATGGTGCGGTTTGAGGTGCTCGGCGAACTCATCGGCCTCTCCCTTGGATTGCTTTGCTACATGTTCGCCCTGGGCATGATGCTGGGTGTACTGAGCACCCACGTATTGCGCGATCTGCCCCAGATCGCAGGCACGGCGGCGGGCCTGATGGGTGCCCTGCAGATGCTGAGTGGCGTGGTGGGGGGCACCGCGAGCGCGTTCCTCTACCGCGGGGACGACTGGAGTACCGTGCTGCTATTAAGTGTCTCCTCGGTATTGACGGTCTCGCTCTATTTGTTCGGTCGGCGCAGCCTCTCGTAACCGGGTTAGTCCCCACCGTGTTTGCCGGCGCTCCACTCGAGGCTCTCGCCGATAATGCGCTCGGCCCGCTCGGCCGGTAGCGGCTCCAGGGCGGTGGCCATGGTGTCATTCCAGCGGTTGAGGTAACCGAACAGGCCAATCGCGCCAACGATCTCCACGATCTCCGACTCACTGAAGTGCTTCTTCAGTTCGTCGAATTCCTTTTC
>JAACFI010000436.1 GCA_009937575.1 Haliea sp. | reverse complement strand
GCTTTCAGTGGTACGGCGAGCGTGAATAATTTCGACCTCGATCGCTTCCTCATCCAGGATCCGGAATTTGTACACGTGCCGGTTTCCGGCTCCGTAGACCTTACCAGTGAAGGCGAAAAATTCGCAGAATTGCTGGCCAACGTTAACGGGCGGATCAGCCTGGCCGCCACCAACCCTCAACTCGCCACGCAACCGACCAGTCGACGCAACCTGCAAATGAAGGTACGCCGCCTGTCAGATGGCCTGCACGCTGACGTCAGCCGGTTCCAGTGGGGTAATAACGATCTACGGGGAACATTGGTTTATCACGATCGCGACCGGCCGATGTTTGAAATAGATATCAACGGCGGCTCGCTTTCCCTGGAACTGTGGGAAAAACAACAGGATGAGCCGCTCGGTAAGGCCAAGGGGAAAGAAAAATCGGGCTTCGCCAGTGCCGCCGGCACCAGCGCCAGACTGGTGAACGATATCCTGCGCTCGCCTTTCAGGTTGTTTTCCGGGCCAGGGGAAGCAGACCCGGGGGGCAAGCTGTTTGACAGCGAACCCCTGCCTTTCGATGCGCTGAATGACTATGACGCCACGGTAACAGCAAACCTCGGAAAGCTGGAAAGCCGGGCCGGCACATTCGGTGGCCTGCAAGTGACTGCCAAACTCGATCATGGCCGACTGGATCTGCAGGCCAGCGCAACATCATTCAACTCGGGCAACGCAGAGCTGCAACTGTCAGTGGACGCGTCGCGGGTACCCCCCACCATCGATCTTACAGGAACGACCTCGAACTCCTTCGGCCCTTCCGGTGAGCCGACTTTCCCCAGAAGCGCCTTTTTTACGATTTCCAGCGTGGGCAGCAGCACTGCGGAGATCGCCTCCAATCTCAACGGACAGCTCTACCTGGAACTTGGCAAGGGGCCATTCGACTATGTCAACGTGTCTATGCTGACCTCCGACGTGGCCTCAAGTGTGGCCCAGACCCTGATCCCCGGCATAGAAAAAACCGAGCCAGTGCTGGAGTGCGGTGTTGCCCTGGGCGTCTTTAAGGACGGGGTAGGCACTACGCCTTTTGGTTACGCCCTGAGGACCGACAAGGCCAACCTGATCGGCCGCCTGGAAATGGACCTGAAAAAGGAATTGATGGAACTGGCCCTGGATTCACGCAGCCGCGAGGGCGTGGGACTATCCGTCGGCAACGTGTTTTCCAATACCATCCGGGTCAAGGGACCCCTGAACAATCCGCAAATCGTACCTCACACCACCGGTCTCCTGTGGCGGGGTTGGGCGGCCTTTATGACCGCTGGTCTGTCGGTGGTTGGCGAGAGCGTGATCAAGCGCGCCCTGTCCGCGGAGAATCCCTGCAAATCCCTCAAGAAAGACATTCGCAAGGAAGTCTGCGGGACCAAGGAGCCGATGGCGGGCTCTCCACTGGTCTGCGGGGCTGCTTAAATCAGTGATCGCAGGGTAACCGCGGTACCCACCCCCAGCAGTACCAGCAGGGCCACCCGCCGGTACAGTACTGAGCCAAAGCGCCTGAACAGGTAATAACCCACTTTGTCTCCCAGGTACATGGCGGGAAACGCAAGCACGAACAGCCACGGCGACGTGGGGGTTATAAATCCGGCCACACCATAGGATACAAGTGCGAGGAATGCCGAGAACAGGAAGAAGGTCAGCAGCAAAGCGCGGCTGCGAGCGGGCTCGTCCTGGGTGGCCATGGCGTAGATGATCACCGGCGGTCCGGGTATCGCGAAGGCCCCGTTGAGCACCCCCGACAACAGGCCTGTGCCAGTGTTAACCGCCAGGCCCGGGCTACGGCGTGCCGGTCGATAAAAGCCAAGGACCAGAGAGACCGCGATTACCGCGATACCGATCCACAACTGGAACTGTCGCAGGCTGAAGGACCCCAGCAACATCACCCCCAGAGCAGTGCCCGCCAGGGCCGCCGCAAGCATCGGCAGCATGGGCCGCAAGGGGCAGCGCCCCCAATAAGTGCGCACTGTCAGCAGGCTGATCGCCAGGGTGAGACTGGAACTGAGCACCACTGCCTGGGTTGGGGGCATGACAAGGGAAAACAGGGGCACCGCCGCCAGCCCGAACCCAAAGCCCGTAAACGAGCGCAGAACCGCCGCCGCGACCACCCCCAGCCAGATAAGCAGCAATTGCAGCGGATCGATAGCCGCCAGGATATTGGTAAGCGTTTCCATAACCAGGGAAGCAAAAAAGAAGCAGCTACCTTAACCCGATCCAGCCAAAACAGGCCAGAGCCAAAATGGAACTATTACCTGGATCGATTGTCTACTCTTTTGCGCTATAATACGCGCTCACTATTGGGGGCGATTTGGATTCGACGACGGATACGAACCCTGAGGTGCATGCCGTGATGGCAGCCAATCACGTAAATCCAAAGCTGTGACTTAATAGTTGCCAATGACGACAACTACGGTGCGCAACTGGCTGCGTAAGCAGTCCGTTAAACACCTTCTAGTGGCTTCGGCCCTAGCGGTCCTTAGCAAGGTTCCAGCCCCGCGCTACTGACTGTCATATAGAACTGGATCGCTGCAACGTACGTCCTGGACCGCGCGGCTAAACTTAAACAGGAATCGCCAATCACGTCCTGCCCGTTGGGCTGTGTGCGGTTAAACTAATTAACGGAATCTAAGCATGTAGAGCCGAAGGCAGAGGTCTGGCGGACGCGGGTTCAACTCCCGCCGCCTCCACCAATTTCAATAAGAGTGCATTCTCGACACATGGGTTGCACTTTTTACCTCTGCGCTCTCCCCGTGCACAAAAAGCTAAGCAATTTTCGCGAATGCCCCTGAAGCCCGTTTTTCTCCTGGCCTACAATGATTACGACCAACACGGGAATTCCAATCATGAGCCTGAACAAAAGCGCTGCGATCACCGGCTTTGCCGAAATGCCTTCCAGCAAACAGCCGGAGAGCCTGACGGCAATGGATATCGCCACCAGGCTGGCTGCCCGGGCCGTGGCGGATGCCGGCCTGGATAAATCGGACATCGACGGGCTGCTTACCGTAACCCCGGTGGCACAGCCCAGCATCCTCTGGCCGACCGCCCTCTGCGAGACGCTCAATCTCGATCTGGCTTATTTCGACTCGGTCGATCTCGGGGGCGCTTCATCGGCAGGCATGATCTGGCGGGCCGCGGCGGCCATCCACAGCGGTATGTGCAGGCACGTGCTGTGTGTGGCCAGCGACGTCATGTGCAGTGATACCTTCAGCAATATCATCAGTATGGCACCCCCGTCAGACGTGGAATTCGAGTTACCCTACGGTAATGTGCCACCCCTTGCGGGTTACGGCATGATTACCCAGCGCCATATGCACGAATACGGCACTACGTCAACGCCCTGCGCACACCCGGTGCGCTGTTCGGCGACAGTCCGCTCACGGTCGATGAGGTACTGGCGTCGCCGGTGATCTGTTCCCCGCTGCACCTCCTGGAAATCGTCTCACCCTGTACCGGCGGAGCGGCGCTGGTGGTGTCCCGCGCCGACGCCCTGGGCGATTGTCCCCAGGACCCGGTATACCTGCTGGGCGCCGGCGAGGCGGGATCCCATACCTCGGTTACCCATGCTCCCAGCCTGACACACAGTTGGGTGCAACATTCGGCCGGGCGCGCCTTCGAGATGGCGGCGATCGATCGCAAGAGTGTCGACTTTGTGCAGCTATACGACTGTTTCCCCATCACCCTGCTGTTGACGCTCGAGGACATGGGCTTCTGCGCCAAGGGCGAGGGCGGTCACTTCGTCCAGGAGCGCGACCTGAGCTGGCAGGGTGATTTCCCCTGTAATACCAATGGCGGGCAACTCTCTTTCGGGCAGGCCGGTATCGCAGGGGGCATGTGCCACGTCGTCGAGGCGATTCGACAATTTACGGGACGCGCGGGCGAGCGCCAGCTCAGTGATCCCGGGCTGGGGCTGGTACACGGCAATGGCGGCATCATGGGCGAGCAGGTGACGCTGGTCCTGGGCCTGGAATAGGGAGAGCAATCAAAATGAAACATTACGACAAGCCTTTGCCTGAACCCACCGCCACATCAGCCCCCTTCTGGGAGGCCGCCCACCGGGGACGCCTGGAACTGCAGTACTGTAGTGCATGCGACAGCTTTCAATACTATCCAAGAGCGATCTGCGCCAACTGCTGGAACGAAGATATCCAGTGGAAGCAATGCAGCGGTAGGGGCACGGTCCACTCCTACAGCATCTGCAATATTCCGACACTGCCGTCATTCAAGGGCGAAGTCCCCTACGTGGTGGCCGCGGTGGAACTGGCGGAAGGAGTCCGCATGACTACCAACATTATCGGCTGTGCACCGGACGATGTGCATATCGGCATGCCGGTGGAGGCTGTGTTCGAGCGGGTGACGCAGGAGCACACGCTGATCAAGTTTCGTCCCCACACTGATTAATCTGTCCTGGTCAGGAGAAAGGAATGTCTGTACTGCAAATTGATAACCGCGATGGCGCCCTGTGGGTCACCTTCAACCGCCCGGAACAGTTCAACAGCCTATCCCCCGAATCCATGTGCGCCATGATCGATATGTGGCAACGGGCCGAACAGGACGACAGCATCAGGCTGGTCGTCCTGACCGGGGCAGGCGAACAGGCGTTCTGCGCGGGTGCAGACCTGAAACTCATTGGTTGTGACGAAGTGAAAAGACAAGTAACAGACAGACCCTCCAGGTATCGCTAACTACTTCGAAACATCCACCCCCCATCCGGACCACTTTTGATCTCAAACGCGCCCTCATGCAGCAGCCTGTGATGCCTGGAACACAGCAGAAGCGTGTTTTCCAGGCTGGTATCCCCACCATCCGCCCAGTGCATCACGTGATGCGCGTCCAGCCATTTCTCATGCGTACACCCCGGATACCGACAGCACCTATCCCGGGCCAACAATGCCCGCTTCAGCGCCGGCTGCACCACGCGGTGCTTTCGACCCACGCTCAGTGGATTGCCACTGTCGTCCTCGGTCACGGGTAACACCGCGCCGTCGCAGCACAGGCGGCGGACGGTCTCTATTGGCAGATCGCTTTTGGAGTTCTCATCGGGCTCACCGCGCAATGCTTTTTCATCCACATGCACTATCACCTGGTAATGATCCGCGGTGCAGTTACGCCTGCCCTCGTCACCGGACAGATAGCCCCTGGCCACCGCGACCAACGCATCGGCCTGTTTCTGCTGCAGGGTTTGATCACCGACTTCTGCTTTGTCTCCATCGGTTTCGCTGAGCGACAGGGCCATCTCCAGCGCCTTCATCACCAGCTCGCCACTTTCCCTGGGTAACTCCACCGAGATGGTCATACTGCCATCCCCATGCAGCGATCGACTCAGGCAGCGTTCCCGGTGCAATCGTTGGGCATCTCGTTGCGCCAGATCCCTGTGCACATTGCGCAACTTCCTGCAGTGGTCATCCACCTGCTGCGCAGTGGCCGCAATGGCATATAGAAGCAGTCGATCCTCACTGTCGGGGGTGGCAATCCGGGTGAGCGCCCGGGCCTTGGAGTAGGACAGCTCGCCTTTTCGAAAGGCCGCGGCGGTACCCGGCAGGTCAAACAGGGCGTTGGCCACGCGAATCTTCTCCCGGGCGGTGCCGGGCACGATGCCGCATTTCATGTTCAGCCACTCGGCGCAGTTGTTGAAGTGGTAGGCCTTCCAGCCCTGGCGCAGGTCGAACTCCCGCACCAGTACCAGGAAGTCGTATT
>JAACFI010000099.1 GCA_009937575.1 Haliea sp. | reverse complement strand
CCTCGCGGAAGGCCTGGAGCGCGGCAATCTGGTCCTGCTCCGCCCTGGGGTCGACTTTCATGATGCCCGAATCGCCACCGGCGGTGAGCGGTGATTCCGCGGTTTCCTGGTAGCAGTTGACCCCGACGATTTTGAGCTCGCCGCTCTCGATGGCCCGCATCCGCTCGGTGTGACTCTTTACCAGCTCGCGCTTGACATGTCCGTTCTCTATGGCCTGGACCATGCCGCCCTGTTCGGCAACCCGCTGCATCTCGCTGTGTGCGCCGTCGATCAATGCCTGGACCTTGTTCTCGATGACGGGTGATCCGTCGAACAGGTCGCCGTATTCCAACAGGTCGGTTTCCATGGCCAGCACCTGTTGCATTCGCAGCGCCCACTGCTGGTCCCAGGGGCGAGGCAATCCCAGCGCCTCATTCCAGGCCGGCAGTTGTATCGCCCGGGCGCGTGCGTTTTTCGACAGGGTGACGGCCAGCATCTCCAGTACGATGCGCTGTACGTTATTCTCCGGCTGGGATTCCGTGAGCCCCAGGGAATTTACCTGCACACCGTAACGGAAGCGCGCGAGTTTGGGGTCCTCGACGCCGTAGCGCTGGGTGGCCATCTCGTTCCACATCTCACCAAAGGCCCGCAACTTGCAGGTTTCCTCCACAAAACGGATGCCCGCGTTGACGAAAAAGGAGATACGGCCGACCACGGCCTGGAAACGGTCCTCGGGAATCTGCCCGGAAGCGCGAACCGCGTCGAGAATGGCAATGGCGGTAGACAGGGCGTAGGCCAGCTCCTGGGTGGGCGTGGCGCCTGCCTCCTGCAGGTGATAACTGCAGATATTGGTGGGATTCCATTTGGGAATATTCTGCACCGTGTAGACAATCAGGTCGGTGGTCAGGCGCACCGAAGGTTCCGGCGGGAAGATGTAGGTCCCGCGGGAAAGGTATTCCTTCAGCACGTCGTTCTGTGTTGTGCCCTGAAGCTGCGAGGGGTCTACACCCTGGCGCTCCGCGGCGGCTACGTACAGTGCCAACAGCCAGGGAGCCGTGGCATTGATGGTCATTGACGTGTTCATCTGGTCCAGGGGGATCTGGTCGAACAGGGCTTCCATGTCACCGATATGATCGACAGGCACACCGACCTTGCCCACCTCGCCCCGGGCCAGGGGATGGTCGGAGTCGTAGCCGGTCTGGGTCGGGAGGTCGAAGGCCACAGAAAGGCCTGTCTGGCCCTTGCGCAGGTTGGTGCGGTACAACTCGTTGGATGCCTTCGCGGAGGAGTGGCCCGAATAGGTGCGCATCAACCACGGGCGATCGCGTTTCACAGTATCCTGGCTCACGGTGTATTCCTCAGCTGGGGCGGCGCTTGATCAACAGGCGCCGCTCTATTTCGAATATCTTGTCGGTAATCTTTTCCTTGCCCAGGGCCCGCTTGGCATCTTCCTTCAGGAAAAGGTCTGCACCGTGTTTTTCAAGGGCGGCGGCGGCGGAGGTATTTTTCACACCGATCAGCTGCATGGTCACGATGCCATGGGCGTCGCTGGAAGGGGCGTCTTCCACGGCCAGTATGCGGGTGAGGGCGCCCACGGTATCGCCGGCGAAAGCGGGCTGAGTGTGGTAACCCTCGGTGAAGCCCAGCTCCCACACGGCGTGCTCGCTCACGTCCCGGCTGGCCAGGCCGTCAAGCCAGGCGAATACCAGGCCACCGTAGACAATGGGTTCGCCACTCATCTTGCCCGACAGGCCGCTGGAGAAAATGCGATCGAAGTGCAGGGGATGGCTATTGCCCACCATATAGGTGAGCGCCATATGTTCCTCGGTGATAGTGCGCCCGTTGGCATGGACGATGATATCGCCAGGGGCGAAATCCTCGACATAGGTATTGGGGCCGGTGAGGCCGCTGGCAATCACCTCGCCGGTCAGGGGCAGGTCTACCACCGGGTTTTCCTTGCCGGGAAAGGTCGCGGTGACTTCCGCTGCCGGGGTAGTGGGCAGCCGGTCACCGCGCCAGCCGACGAAGATCTTGCGCTCGTACTGCAGAACCACCTCGTCGTCCTGGTTGACTCCCACCGTGCGAATGCGGGTGATACCGGGCTTGTCCGGCCCGCGATCCTTCCTTTCCAGTACTTTGGTAAAGGCCCGCAGGGTATCCCCGGGGTAGACCGGACGCAAAAACTGCACCTGGTAATAGCCGAGGTTGGCGATCGCTTTCTCGGAATCGTTCTGCACGCCCAGGGACAGGGTGACATTGAATACCATCTGCGGGCTGGCGAGGAGGTCCGCGAAGCCGTGCGCTTTGGCGTAGTGGGCATTGAGGTAGAGCGGATTGGCCTGCATGTAGGTGCGGGCGAAGTCCAGCATATTGGAGGTGTCGAAAGTGAACCCGCGTGGGTGTTCAAATACCTGCCCCGGATCCAGTTCGTCCAGGTAGCGGCCGTACTGGGGATGGCGGGCCCGGCCGAGATCCACGGCGACGTCGGCGGAAATTTCCTGCTGTTCCGTGATGGGTAGCGAGATGCTCATTCGGATACTCCGTTCATTAAGCCGCATTCTCCACCAGCGACCGGGCAATCACCTTCAGGGCCAGCGTTTCTTCAGCCCCTTCAAAAATAGACAATACGCGTGCATCCACGAAGTAGCGGCTCACCGGAGTCTCCTCCGCGTAACCCATGCCGCCGTGGATCTGCAGCGCCTCCCGCGTAAACCACTCGGCGGTTTTACTGGCGAACAGCTTGGCACCGCTGGCCTCCATGTCGCCGGAGCCCTGGTCCATCAGGTCCGCCACGCCGTAGGTGATCTGGCGGCAGGCCAGCAGGTGAGCGGCCATGCGAGCCAGCTTGACCCGGGTGAGCTGGTAGTCACCGATGGGATGGGCGAATACCACGCGCTCCTTGGAATAGGAGATGGCGCGTTCGAAGGCAGCCCGCATCACACCGATGGCGCGAGCGGCGGTCTGTATACGACCCCCGGCGAAACCGGCCATAGCCAGGTAGAAGCCCTGGCCCTCGCCCTCGGCGCCACCTATCATATTCTCGGCCGGTACCAGGAAATTGTCGAAAAACAGTTCGAAGGAGTGCATCCCCCGGTAGCCGATGGTGGCGATGGCCCGGCCGCTCAGTTTGCCGCCGGACTCCTGCTCCACGTCGAAGGCGTGGCCGCCGCTGGTTGGCTTTTCCACCAGGAACATGGACAGGCCGCGGTGGCCGGCGGCAGCGTCCGGATTGGTGCGGGCAAGAACCATCAACACACCGGCCTTGCCGCCGAAGGTACACCAGGTCTTGCCACCGTTGAGCAGCCAGCCGCCCTCGGTGGGCGTGGCCTTGAGCTTTACGCCGGCCACGTCAGAACCGTAGTTGGGCTCGGTCACCGCCACCGCGCAGAGGGGTTCGCCCATCGCCAGTTGTGGCAGCCAGTGCTGTTTCTGTTCTTCGGTGCCGCCCTTGAGCAGGGCCCGGGCCAGGATTTCGGGGCGGGTAATGAGACTGCCTGCGGCGCCCAGGGAGCCCCGGGACAATTCCTCGGTAACCACGCACATGCCCAGGGTGTCCTCCCTGCCGGCTTCCTGCAGGCCACCGTAGGTTTCCGGAATGGACAGGCCGAACAGGCCCATTTCCTTGAGCGGTTCCAGGATGGTGTCGGGGATATCCAGGTCCTCGCGGTGAATCTCCTCGGCCAGGGGGGCAACCACGTCGTCGGCGATGCGACGGAAAGTGTCGCGCATCATGGTGTGATCTTCATCGAGCAGGTCAATCCCCAGGTCCCCGTCACGGTCCAGTACCTGCTCGCCGATGGCCGCGATGCTATCGGCGGCCAGGTGGGTCGCCAGAAAATCCGCAGCGCCACTACCGGTGGTCACCGTGTTGATATCCGCGTCTGCCAAACCGAATTCGGAGGGGCGGGCCCGCAGCCGCGCGGTGACCGCTGTAACGGCCTCGGCGCAGAACAGTGCCGCCAGGCTGATGGCAAAATCGGCGGATTCCGGTGCCTGCTGCAACAGGTTGCGCGCATAGTTCAATATAAAACGGCCCGAGGTGCACTCGGCCCAGCACAGGGACAATTCGTAGGAAACCAACTGGTAGGCGTCCAGTTTGGCAGGGGAGACGCGATCGTTCTCCAATGTCCTGGCCTTGAGTCCGCTCAGTGCGGTATCGAGAAGGCCCTGGGTCGCATTGAGCAGCTCTGCTGCCTGGTCGAGCACTTGCCCGCCTGCCTGGGAGACGTCAGTCATGGATGATCCTGTTTGTTGGTGTGTTGCGGTTTTTCGCCTGCGAAAGGGTGTACCGGGGCATCCCTTCGGGCTAACTATTCAAACCAGCTATTTTATCCCTGCAACGACATGCAAACAACCGCACATCGAGCAAAAGTGTGCTCCCGGCTTGCCTCGGCGACGCTGTTTTCTGTATGCTTGCGGCCCTTCTGGCAGAGTTACGCCACCCGATGCTACGAGGATAGTCATTATGTCGATCAGGCCCCGTCGATCCCTACTTTACATGCCCGGTTCCAACCCCCGGGCCCTCGAAAAAGCCCGCACACTGCCCGCTGACGGACTGATACTCGACATGGAGGATTCGGTGTCACCGGATGCCAAGCAACTGGCCAGGGAGCAGATCGTGGCGGCTCTGGAGGAGGGTGGCTATGGCCACCGGGAGTTGTTGGTGCGTATCAACGCGCTCAGCACTGACTGGGGCCTGGATGACATCAAGGCGATCTGCGCCTCCGGTACCGCCCCGGATGCGGTACTGATTCCCAAGATCGATACCGCAGCGGATGTACAGAATGCCATCGCCGCCTTCGAGGAGGCCGGTTGTCCCGATTCCGTCGATATGTGGATCATGGTGGAAACACCCGCCTGCATTATCAATATCGGCGAGGTCGCGGCTGCGCACCCGCGCCTCAAGGGTATCGTCATGGGCACTTCGGACCTGTCCAAGGATACCCGGGTACGCCATACGCCGGACCGGCTGGGTTTCATCACCGCCCTGAACCTGAGCGTCTACGCGGCGCGGGCCAATGGCCTGGAGGTAATCGACGGTGTGCAGCTGGACCTGGAAAACGACGAGTTGCTGGCTATCTCCTGCGAGCAGGGCCGGGACCTGGGCTTCGACGGCAAGAGCCTTATTCACCCCAAACAGGTAGCCGCAGCCAACGAGGCTTTTGCCCCCGGTGAGGCGGAAATTGCCAGTGCCAGGGAAATCATCGAGGCCTTTGAGGCCGCCCGGGCGGAGGGCAAGGGGGTTGTCGTGGTGAAGGGGCGACTGGTGGAAAATCTGCACGTGGAGGAAGCAAAACGCAACCTTGCGCTGGCCGACGCCATAGCCGCGAACACCTGACTGGTCTAATGATCGATTCCTACAGATTGCGAAGGTCAGGATCTTCCACGCTGTAGCGCCACAGCTCATCGAATAATTCCAGGTGCCCCTGGGTGGAGGCCCTGGAATCCGGCTCATAGAAACCGTCATGGTCACTCCCTCCCGGTTTGTACAACACGCCATCCCGGTCCCGTATCACAATGGTTTCTCCGTTCCAGTCCGGGTGTTCCGCCAGTTTGCGGATATGAATCGAGGTCGAGAGGCGCCGTGCCAGTTCCAGCAGGCGATGTCCGTGGCCCACCAGTTTGCGGGTGTCGCTGACCAGGATGCGGATCTGGGTCTGGCGGGAACTGCGGGCCAGCGCGCTCAATGCGCCTACCAGGCCGGCATTATCGAAAGCCTCGGGGTCGAGGGCGGGGCTGAGGATGCAGACATAGCGCGCCGCGCTCTCGGCGAGTGCGATGGCGAGTTCATCGAAAGGATGGGGATACTCTACACCTTGCAGGAATTCGTTGTTGGACATAAATACTCCTGATTTTCATCTGCTAGTTTAGCAGTTCCGCGGGTTCCAGTGTGACCGGGATGCTATCAGTCAAGATGCCTTATGCTGTATAGTGCCCAACGGATTTTTCTTCCCGGACCCACCGGAACCACCACGTCTTTCTCTATTGCCCGAGGATGTTATGTCAAGCAAGCGCACTACCATCTACTACACCCTTACCGACGAAGCGCCTTCTCTTGCAACCTGCTCGCTGCTGCCCATTGTCAGGACCTTTACCTCAGCGGCCGGGATTGACGTCAAAATTACTGACATCTCCCTGGCGGGCCGAATTCTTGCCGGTTTTAACGATCAACTGGAGGAACATCAGCGGGTAGAGGACGGGCTGGCGTTCCTCGGCGAACTGACCCAGGACCCGAACGCAAATATCATCAAACTTCCCAATATCAGCGCCTCCATACCGCAGTTGAAAGACTGTATCGCCGAATTGCGGGGTCAGGGCTACGAGCTACCGGATTATCCAGAGAATCCGCAAACTGGTGAAGAGCAGGACTTCCAGGCGCGCTACACCAGGGTTCTTGGTAGTGCGGTCAATCCGGTATTGCGCGAGGGCAATTCCGATCGTCGTGCACCCAGGGCCGTGAAGGAGTTTGCTCGGAAATTCCCCCACACCATGGGTAGCTGGAGCAAGGCGTCACGGACCCACGCCGACTACATGCGCCGCGGAGATTTCTATTCTGCAGAACAGTCCATCACCATGGATGAGTCCGGTGACGTACGCATAGAATTTGTGGCCGAGGACGGCAGTGTCACCATCAAAAAAGAGCTCAAATTGCTGGCTGGTGAAGTGATGGATAGCATGCGTATGAGCGCCAGTGCGCTGCGTGAGTTTCTGGAGGAGACCATGCAGGACGCTAAAGACTCGGGTGTGATGTGGTCACTCCACGTAAAAGCAACGATGATGAAGGTTTCCCACCCGATCGTGTTCGGGCATGCGGTTACCGTGTTTTATAAACAGCTGTTCGAGAAATATGCCGAGCTTTTCCAGGAGCTGGGTGTCAATCCAAACAACGGTTTGAGCAGTGTTTACGAGAAAATCGAGGTTCTTCCGCGTTCAAAACGGGAGGAGATCATGGAAGACATCCACGCGTGTTACGAGGGAAGACCTGAACTGGCCATGGTGGACTCCGTCAAGGGGATTACCAATCTGCATGTACCCAGTGATGTCATCGTTGACGCGTCCATGCCGGCGATGATCCGCAATGGTGGAAAGATGTGGGGCCCGGACGGCAAGGCCAAAGACTGCAAGGCTGTAATGCCCGAGAGTACTTATTCCTCTATCTACCAGGAGATGATCAATTTTTGCAAGACCAACGGTGCATTCGATCCGACCACCATGGGCAGTGTACCCAACGTGGGCCTTATGGCGAAAAAGGCTGAGGAATACGGCTCTCACGACAAGACATTTGAGGTCGGAATGCCCGGTACCATGCGTGTGGTGGACGCTGACGGTAATGTATTGATGCAGCATGCTGTTGAAACTGGCGATATCTGGCGCGCCTGTCAGACCAAAGATGAGGCCATTCAAGACTGGGTCAAGCTGGCTGTCAGCCGTGCACGACAATCCGATACCCCGGTCATCTTCTGGCTGGACCGCAATCGCGCTCACGACATCCAAATGATCGAGAAGGTCAACCGCTACCTGCAGGATCACGATACCGCGGGCCTGGACATCCGTATCATGACCTATGTCGAGGCTATCCGGCGCAGTATGGAACGTATGCTGCGGGGCAGTGATACCATTTCCGCCACGGGCAATGTCCTGCGGGATTACCTCACGGACCTGTTCCCCATAATGGAATTGGGTACATCCGCCAAGATGCTTTCCATAGTGCCCATGCTGAAGGGCGGTGGTATGTACGAAACCGGCGCTGGCGGTTCCGCACCCAAGCATGTGCAGCAGCTACAGGAGGAGAACCACCTGCGCTGGGATTCGCTGGGCGAATTTCTCGCACTGGCGGTGTCACTCGAGGACATGGGTAACAAGCGCAATAATCCTCGCGCGGCCGTTCTCGCCAAAACCCTGGATGAGGCCACCGGCAAACTGCTGGAAAACAACAAGTCACCTTCGCGCAAGGTGGGTGAACTGGACAATCGCGGCAGTCATTTCTATCTCGGCATGTATTGGGCGCAGGCGGTTGCAGCGCAAAGTGAAGATTCCGAGCTGGCAGCCCGGTTTGGCCCCCTTGCCGGGGCCCTGGCGGACAACGAGGACAAAATCGTCGCCGAACTGGAGCGGGTACAGGGCAAGCCTGTAGACGAAGAGGGGTACGGTTATTACCACGCCAAACGTGAAGTCATCAAGCGGATCATGCGACCAAGCGCCACTCTAAACGAAATCCTGGCTGAAGCTAACGGCTAACTACAGTGCGCTGAGGTATGCCGAATTACTCAACATAGACGCAACCTGACTCCAGCAAATAATCCAGCCAGGTACTGCCGGCCGGGTCAGACAGGGCTGTTTTTATCTGAATAGGGTCCAGTTGCCATTGCTCACACAGGGCGATTTGCAGGGGCAGTATGGAATCCGGGAATTCCCGACTGTCACCGTTGGCGAATACGATCACGGTCTCCGCCTCCTGCTGCCATGCCAGCTTTGCCGAAGCCAGCAGTTCCAGTCTGCCTGCACCATCACGCAGTGAGATGCGTGCTTCTGCCAGGTCGTCATCATCCGGGAAGGGGTCGTAGCGAGGTTCGGTGGCCAGCTGTCCGAACCAGTGATTGTCACCGGCCTGGTCCAGGGCAGCCTGAATCTGTGCCTGCACCCGCTCCAGGTCTCTTGGCCGGATCTCGCCGGCGCGGCTGGCGGGTTCCAGGCGGGCATCGTGATAGAACTCTTCTCTGTCCAGCTGTGCGAGCAGGGCATCTGCAAATCGCGAAACCATATCGTTTACCCTTGGTGCCCTGAACCCGATGGAAAAGGTGGTGCACTCGCCCACGGCGACGCCCCAGTGAGCGATGCGAGGGGGCAGGTAGAGTATGTCTCCCGGTTTCAGGAGGTACTCTTCCCGGCCTTCGAACACGCTGAGGAGGTGTAGCTCGTCGTGAGGCGACAGGGGCGTATCTTCATCACAGAACTGGCCCAGCTTCCACCGCCGTTCACCTTCACCCTGCAACAGAAACACGTCGTAATTATCGCAGTGGGGGCCCACGCTGCCGCCGTCTGAGGCATAGCTGACCATCACGTCATCCACCCGCCACTGGGGAATAAAATTCACCAGCTTGCGCAGTGCCGCGACTTCGGGAATATAATGGTCCACCGCCTGTACCAGCAGCGTCCAGGGCGTGTCCCGCTGGTAGTCAGCGTTGCTGAAGGGCCCGTGGTGTAATACCCAGTTGTTGTCGCGCCGTTCGATGATGCGCGACTCCACCTGTTCCTCGAGGGCGAGTCCTGCAAGTTGGTGACGGCTGAGGGGCGGTTTGAAATTCTTGATCGCCCCGGGAATCAGCAGCGGCCTGCGCTGCCAATAACGGGCCAGGAAATCCTCCCGATCCAGCTCCAGTTCCACCCCTGAGGCGCCGGTCATGCCTATTCGATCGCCTGGGCCTGGGATACGGCGTTGCCGATATAGTTTGCAGGTGTCAGCTCCAGAAGTTCGCGCTTTGCCTCCTCCGGGAGCTCGAGTTTGGTAACGAAGGCCTGGATGACCTCTTTGCTCATGTCCTCTCCACGGGTGAGTTCCTTGAGTTTTTCATAGGGCTGCTCGATACCGTAACGGCGCATCACCGTCTGGATGGGTTCGGCAAGCACTTCCCAGCTGGCTTCCAGGTCCTGCGCCAGTCGGTCCTCGTTGAGTTGCAACTTGCCTATGCCCTTCAGGCTTGCCTGGTAGGCGATCAGGCTGTAAGCAGCGCCAACGCCCATATTGCGAAGTACCGTGCTGTCGGTGAGATCCCGCTGCCAGCGGCTGATCGGCAGTTTGGCAGAGAGGTGCTGCAGAACCGCATTGGCCAGGCCGAGGTTGCCTTCCGAGTTTTCGAAGTCGATGGGGTTGACCTTGTGGGGCATGGTGGAGGAACCCACTTCACCGGCAACGGTTTTCTGCTTGAAATAGCCCAGGGAAATATAGCTCCACACGTCCCGGTCGAAATCGATCAGGATGGTATTGAAGCGGGCGATGGCGTCGAACAGTTCCGCCATGTAGTCGTGGGGCTCGATCTGCGTGGTGTAGGGGTTCCAGTCGAGGCCCAGGGAGTTGACGAATGATTCCGCGTTGGCCTGCCAGTCCACACCGGGGTAGGCACTGAGATGGGCGTTGTAGTTGCCCACTGCGCCGTTGATCTTGCCGAGGAATTCCTGCTTTTGCAGTAACTGGACCTGGCGTCGCAGGCGCACGACCACGTTGGCGATTTCCTTGCCCATGGTGGTGGGGCTGGCGGTCTGGCCGTGGGTGCGCGACAGCATGGGTGCGGCGGCGCTGTGCTTCGCCAGTGTGGCCAGCGCCCCACAGACGTCGATCATGACGGGCAGGAGCACCTCTATCAGGCCGTCGCGCAGCATCAGGGCGTGAGACAGATTGTTGATGTCTTCGGAGGTGCAGGCGAAGTGCACGAACTCCGAAATCGCCTCCAGTTCAGCGTGGCCGGCAAAGCGCTCCTTGATGAAGTACTCCACTGCCTTGACGTCGTGATTGGTCGTGGCCTCGATGTCCTTGATGCGACGGGCATCCACCTCACCGAATTCGTCCAGAATCTCCGCCAGCACCCGGTTGGCATCGGTGGACAGCTGGGGTACTTCCTCAATCTGAGGGTGCGCTGCGAGGCACTGCAACCAGCGAATTTCCACCAACACCCGCCGCTTGATCAGCCCGAACTCGCTGAACACATCGCGCAGCGCAGCGGTTTTACTGCCGTAGCGGCCGTCGATAGGGGAGACTGCACTGAGTGCTGACAGGTCCATGAAATTCTCCGGGGGAAACAAAAACCGAATTTTACACCACGCCAAGGCCGCGGGACAGGTTCTGGGATGCCTGTAACAGCCGTTTACGCTGGATCAGCAGCTTCCAGCGACGTCCGCCCAATTGCCGCCACAGAAAGGCAGAGCGAATGCCGGCCAACAGCAGCGCGCGAATGATATCCGCGTTCTGCTGGTTCTGCAGGTGCTGGGCACTGCCGCTTACCTTGATACGGAATTTGAGCTGGCTGAGGGTATCCTGGTAGATACCGGAGACACTGTGACACAGGTCGTTGACGTGATTGGCGAAATGTTCTGCGCGGAAGCTGGCGTGCTCCAGCCGGGAGCGTACCACCGCCATCATCTCCTTGTCCGTGGCGAAACGACGTTCGAGGTACAGCAGGCTGAATACATAACGCACGATTTCCCGGTTCTCCTGGGACTGGCGACTGGCCAACAGGCTGCTCAGGTTGTGCAGCCCCAGTTTGACGCCGGCCCGGCCACCGTAAACCTCCTCGATGGAGCCGGGGTCGAATTCGAACAGGCTGTGTATGGAGGATTCCAGGAACTCCATGGGATAGCTGCCGGTACGGGAAATCTGGTCAACCAGGCGGGCCGCCTGGGCGACCCCTGCCAATGCGATTGTCTGTTGCTCCAACGGTGTCAGCGTGCTCTCGTTCACTGGCTCCCTGTCCCCTCGATGACCCCGCCTCCCAGGCAGCGTTCGCCCTGGTAGAACACCACTGACTGGCCCGGCGTCACTGCCCGCTGGGGTTGCGCGAAGTCCACCCTAAAGCCGTTCCGACAGCGCTTTACGCTACAGGCCTGGTCCGCCTGCCGGTAGCGCACCTTGGCGGTGCACTGCAGTGGTATGGTGGGCGCTTCCCCGGATACCCAGTACACTTCGCCGGTGGTCAGGCTGTCGGTAAACAGCGCGGGATGGTCGTTGCCCTGCGCCACCAGCAGGACGTTGTCGTCCAGGTTCTTGCCCACCACGTACCAGGGTGCCTCGCCGTGATTGGCGAGGCCGCCGATCCCCAGGCCCTGGCGCTGGCCGATGGTGTGGTACATGAGGCCCTGGTGCCGGCCCAGGCATTCCCCCTCCAGGCTGTAGATATCCCCGGGTTGGGCGGGCAGGTACTGCTGCAGGAAATCCCGAAAGCGGCGCTCGCCGATGAAGCAGATGCCGGTGGAGTCTTTCTTTTTCGCTGTGGCCAGGCCGTGCCGTTCGGCCAGTGCGCGCACTTCTGGTTTTTCTATCTCGCCGACCGGGAACAGGGTTTTTTCCAGCTCGCGATGGCCCACCGCGTGCAGGAAGTAGCTCTGGTCCTTGTTGGGGTCCAGGCCCTTGAGCAGGGTGGCTTTGCCGTCCGTCTCTCCCCGGCGTGTGTAGTGGCCGGTGGCAATATAGTCCGCGCCCAGTATCAGCGCGTATTCAAGAAACGCCTTGAATTTGATCTCGCGGTTGCACAGGATGTCGGGGTTGGGGGTGCGGCCGGCCTGGTATTCGGCAAGAAAATGCTCAAAAACATTATCCCAGTATTCCGCTGCAAAATTTGCTCCGTGCAGGGTAATGCCCAGCTTGCCGGCCACCGCCTGGGCATCTGCGAAATCCTCCTTCGCCATGCAGTACTCAGTGCCATCGTCCTCTTCCCAGTTCTTCATAAACAGGCCTTCCACCTGGTAGCCCTGCTCCTTGAGCAGCAGTGCGGACACAGAGGAGTCGACACCGCCGGACATGCCGACGATGACTTTGCTGGAGCTGTTGGGTTTCATCCGTATATCAAATCCAGGGGACAGCAAACACCCCGCCGGTGTTGCTCGATCGACGACAACACCAGGGGGCTGCGCATTCTACCACCTTTGGCCCTGATTTCCTCGTAGTCCATCCAGTGAACGGCATGTATGTCCGGGTCTGTCCGGTAATCATCCAACACCGAGAGTGGCTTGCCGAGGAAGGTGGTGCGGTAATAGGTAAGCCCGTTACCCGGCGCGCTGTACAGGGCCATACCCAGAATTCCGATAATCTCGACCTGCCAGCCGGTTTCTTCCAGGGTCTCCCTCATGGCTGCCTCGACAAGCGATTCGCCGGGTTCAAGGTGCCCCGCGGGCTGGTTGAATACCAGCGCTCCGCTGTACTTGTCTCGTTCCTCCACCAGCAGGTAGAGACCATCCTGTATGATCACGCTGGCCACGGTGACATGAGGGGGCCATTCACTCATTCAGCGCCTCCTGTTCCGATGGGTCGGCGTTTTTCGGGCCTTGGCGGGTAAATGCACACTGAGTTCACGATACTGTCCCGGCTGCAGATCGTCCAGTTGCCAGTCACCGATTGCAATCCTGACCAGGCGCAGTGTGGGGAATCCGACTGCCGCGGTCATACGCCGTACCTGCCGGTTCCGTCCCTCGCGGATACGAAGCTCCAACCAGCTGTCGCTGACGCTCTTGCGTTGGCGTACGGGAGGGGTGCGCGGCCACAGGTCAGGGAAATCAATCCGCCGCGCCTGCGCAGGAAGGGTGGGGCCGTCCTTCAGTTCAAGGCCGCTAGCGAGTTGTTCCAGGGCCAGATCGCTGATCTCGCCTTCGACCTGTACCAGGTAGGTTTTCTGCAGCTTGTGCCTGGGGTTGGCGATATGCTGTTGCAGGCGGCCGTCATCAGTGAGCAGCAGCAGGCCTTCAGAGTCGTAGTCCAGCCGTCCTGCTGCCCGGAAACCGGGGGCGGACAGGTAATCTTTCAGGGTCTGACGGCCTTCGCTATCGGAAAATTGGCTGAGTACCCGGAAGGGCTTGTTGAACAGAATGAGTTTCGCCATCAGCCCTCTAAAAATGATCCCG
>JAACFI010000098.1 GCA_009937575.1 Haliea sp. | reverse complement strand
TACCACCTTGACCTTTACCCCCTCGCTCTCGGGCTTTGGGGCGTCAACCATCACTGGTTTCTTGTCTATCACTTTAACCGCTTTCACGGTTCAACCCCCTTCAGGGTTCACCTGCTGTGTTTGGCCAATTGAAGCACAATGGTGTGAGTAAGTTAATCAGGCAATGTACGGGTACAACTTAACTCACCCAAATCGTTAGAATCGGTGGATTAATACGTACAAACGCCATAGATTCCCGCCGGATATTATCAGTTAAGCAGTCTGGCTCTATTACCACTCCAATTTGAGGCACCGAAATATTGAAGATCTACTAGCTGATTGAGGAATCACCTTACTCTCGCTAGAGTAGCCATTCCAGTCAGCTAGCGGACGAGCTTTACATGAAAACTATTCTGATAACAGGCACTACCAATGGCATTGGCCGCGTAACAGCCCTCAATCTTGCCCGCCAGGGCCACAAGATCGTTATGGCCAATCGCAATCGACAGAAATCCGAACTACTTGCCAAGGAAATTATCCAAGAAACCGGCAATACCAAGATCATCTTGCTCGATCTTGACCTGTCGTCTCTGAGTTCGGTTCGTCGATGTGCGCGGGAATTCAAGGCGACACACAACAAGCTGGACATTCTGCTCAATAATGCCGGCATGAATGCGCCCGAAGAAGTCATTACTGAAGACGGCTATGAATCCCAATTCGCAATCAACAATTTGGCACAGCTTCTGCTTACAGTAGAGCTAATCCCAGCGCTGGAAGCTGCAGCGCCCGCGCATGTCATATTTGTAACCTCGATGATGCACAAATTCGGTAAGCTGGATTTTGACAGTTTCAAAGGTTGGAAGAAGTACAATGCCAACGCGTCCTACGCCCAGTCCAAGCTGGCCATGCAATTGAATGCCATGGAACTCGCGGAGCGGCTGCGGGAACGAAATATTGCGGTCAATACTCTGCACCCGGGAGCCGTCTCTACTGGAATCCTCGATGGCTATTCACCCCTGCAACAATTCATTCTGCGATTATTTTTCACTACGCCGGAGAAGGGGGCACGCACCTCTATGCATGTCGTGGCCCTGGAAGGAAGTGATCGCCCGACCGGAACGTACTTTAGCGGCAGCAAACCGGCCAAACCTGGTAAGCAGATTGCAAATCAGGCACTGCGGAAAAAAATCTGGAATCTCAGTTGTGAGTACTGCGGCCTGACGCCAGCTCTGTAGGTGGTACTCGATCCAGCTGGGCTACGGGCGCGTGGAATGTAGATTATACCGGCTCCTCCGTTGTTCAAAACGGAATATCATCATCCCCAAAATCGGCCGGTGTGGGATAATGCGAATCCGCCGAGTGAGCTACCGCCTCATCGCCCACGGTCACCACCTTCCAACCCTGAAGATTATTGAAATACCTGCCATTGTATTCGCGGCCTCGAATATCGAAGCTCACTGTCACCTCCTGTCCAGGCTGTAAGGCTTCCAGCAAGGCAACCTTGTCCTGGACGAACTCCAGGTTGATTTCCTGGGGGTACTTGCCATCTTCAACGATGACCACCATTTCCCGCTTGGTGAAACCGCTGTCGAAGGTCTTGGGCTCCTGGATCAGCTTGATCTTTCCGGTTAACTCATACGCCATGGTTATATCTCCCTTGGTAATTTAATCTTAGAGATTGAGTTCCTGACGCTTCGTGGCCCAATGACCCCCGCTCTATAAGTTGTCACCCATCCCCCCGGCATAGTCGGACGCTCAGTCGAGTTATAAGTCTATCACCCTATCAAAAATGGTGGGGCCAGGAGCGCGGTAGCAGGCGCGCGGTAGCAGGCGCGCGGTAGCAGGCGCGCGGTAGCAGGCGCGCGGTAGCAGGCGCGCGGTAGCAGGCGCGCGGTAGAGGCGCGCGCTAGCAGAAGGACTGACCGGGCTGGCGTGCCAGCGGATAGAGGAAGATGGCTGAAGTCCGGTTCCAGGTCAAGTCCTCGGACTCGCTCAGATCCAGCACGTGGGAGAGATTAAGGTCCACGGCTTCGATGCTTCCAGCGAGGTCGTTCCGGAAGGAGACCGTCTTGACCGTCTCCGGGTTTTTGAGACCCGATTCCAGTCTCAAAACATGGGGCCCCTGGTACGGGCTCGGCATTCGCGGACCTTTTACGGTTTCAGTAGCAACAGGCTTGTATCGAAACCAGATAAACGACATATTCTGCTTCAGACAACTACCCATCCTGACCTCAACAAGACGAGCAAAGGTAGCAGGCGCAATATGTCCAAAAGTAACGTCGTAAAAGAAAACATCGCCCTGGTGGTCGGCATCAGCCTGCCAGTTCTGCTGGTAATCCTTTTCTGGCTCGCCACCGTGATTCCGAAGATGACAGTACCCGACCCACAGTACGACCTGGTCTTTTCTGCTGATCACTATGATTATAGCGCTCAGGTCAAGGGTGTCGTACGTTTTGACGTGAGTGAAGGGAGATTGCGCGCCACATTTCACACCGACGACCGGCAGACTTTCCGCAATATTCCGCGAATCTACTACTTCGATGTCAGTTCCGGCAGCACCCATGAGATCAGCCTCGATCTCCCCGGAAACCTCAAGGACGGCGAACGGCTCAACATACCGGAAGCGAGGGACTACACAATTAGCAACGAGACGCTCGCGCCTGACGGCTACGGTTTCGACGCCAGCTATCGTGGCGGCGGCGGCTTCTTTTTCTTTGATGGCGGTTATCGTTACCGTGGCACGATAAAGAAAGATGGCCGCGCTATCAAAATTCCCAACCACGGACATAATTACCAGGGCAATCTACATTTCCTCGGCTGGATTCTGGAGGGTGGGCAATCGTGAATCGGAGACAGGACGCCCTCGCTGAAATCGTAGCTATTGCCCGGCGCAACGACCTCACTTCCGGGGAGATCGTCGATGCTTTGACGGTGCCCACCCCGGGGGAAGCCAGTCCCGACGACGGTATTGTCAGGCGCCTGCTGGCCTACGTCGGTGGAATCTTTGTCTTTGCCGGCGTTGCCGTCTATATCGGTATGTTCTGGGCAGATATGAACGGTGCCGCCAGGATCATCGTCACCCTGGGTACAGGGGTTACTGCGCTAACGCTGGCGATTCTGCTGGTGGATAACGACAGGCTTGCCCGAGCCGCCACCCCTCTGTTCCTGATCGCCGCCTGGTTGCAGCCCACCGGTATTATGGTGGCTTTCGATGAGCTTGGTACCGGCGGCGACCCGCAACACGCCGCCCTCGCGGCCACAACCGCAATGTTATTGCAGCAGCTATTGTTGATACGCCGTTTTCAGCGTCCCGCACTGGTGTTCATCGCGCTGATCTTTGGCACTCTGACGCTCGGGAATACGTTTGACCTCCTGGGTATAGACCAAGAGGTCAACGCCATGATTGTCGGCCTGTCTTTGCTGCTGCTGAGCTATGGTATCGACAAAACTGATTACAGAGATATCACCCCGTTCTGGTACTTCCTCGGCGGCGCGGCTTCACTATGGGCCGTATTCGAATTGCTCGAAAATACACCGGTGCATGTTCTGTATCTGGGACTGACCGCGTTTATGATCTACGTGAGCACGGTGGCCAAGAGCAGGACACTTTTGTTCGTCAGCACGCTAGCAATGGTCGGCTACCTGGGTTATTTCACCGCTGAGTATTTTGTGGATTCGACGGGATGGCCGGTGGCACTCATCTTTATGGGTCTCGTGCTGATCGGGCTCAGCAACATGGCACTACGCATCAATCGTAAGTATATCTCGGGACACCAGCTTTGAGTCAGGGCGCAGTGTCGATACCCGGAAGTGACAGTTCGGCGGTGAGGCGCATGGCTTGGCTCCTGTATTAAAGGCTGTCGCTTAGGGCTGAACGCCAGCGGCTCAGTACTCCACTACCCGATCGACTTGCAGCTCCCAGCCGGCCTCGCCCTTCTCCAGCCGGTACTGCAGCTGCCTGGTACCACCGCTGGGGGCGCTGTTGGTGTCGCCTTCCTTGTAAACTGGAAACCGCCTCACCAGGCGATTTTCCACCACGGCGAATTCGTCATGGCCCATGTAACCTTTAGTGACCTCGGGATCCTTCTCCATGGGTGGCAGGTAGATCGGGGTCATCGACTTGCCGTTGTTGACCGCGTAGGCCAACAGTGAACCGTAGCTGCCGCTGCCGGCGGAGCTGACGTATACGTAAATTTCCGGCCAGCCGTTGGCATCGAGATCGGCAAGTTCGGCGCCGTAGGCCGTGCCGTCCAGTTCGGCATCAATTTTCTCGTTTACCTCCGTCAGGCCCGAGGGCACTATTCGCAATTGGGTGATGGATCCGTTTCCGGAAGTCTGCAGCTCGAAGCTCGCCGAGCCTTGCCGCAAGATACAGCCGCCTACTGAGAGCGAGTCCACCGGGCAGTTCCACAGGTCGGGATTCCAGAAGACGTAGAGGTAACGGCCCGGCAGGCGGAACAGCTGGCCTTCCTCACCAAGACCACGCTGGCGGTACACGGCGTTGCCTTCACCGTCGGTGAAGTTCCCCGGCATGTCGCCAACCGGCGAAAACTCGAACCTCTCACCACCGTCGATAGTGACGCTGATGAATCCCTGGCGTTGGGAAAAAATGCAGGAGGCGCTTTGCTCCGGTCGCTCGCCTGCAGATGCTGAAAACCCGCACAGGGCGCGGAGGCTGTCGGCCGCCGCCGCACCCGCCAGTAGGTAGCCGGTTGCCAGTGAAAGAGCCGTCGCTATGGCGCCTAATTTTCTTGGGTATTGCAAGCCCCGTCCCTCCAGGTGCATCTAAAGATTACGGGTCACACCCTAGTCCAGCGCGAAGTTGCCCGCTAGGCCACGGTGACCAGCTGTCCTTCCGGGTAACGCGCCACGATCCCTGACCGCTGGTCGCGCCAGAGCTTCTCAACCAACCGGATGCGATCCGCCTCGTGGTCGATCCCTACTACCGTGTAGCGGTAGGGTACACTGTCCCCACTGCTAAGCCCCCAGCGCAATGCGGGCGATGTGATCAACCTCGGTCAGGTCGGGCACGTCGAGGAAGCCCTCCGCCTGGTAACTCGGGTGGGGGTAGGTGTAATAACCCTCCCCAGTGTGCACCCCCAGCTTGCCGTGGTCGATGAAGTTTTCCTTGATATAGCGGGCATTCTTCAGCATCTGTTCGTCCTTTTTATCTTCGCCCCAGTGGCTGAAAATATTGTACAGGGTGGTCATGCCCACTACGTCCATTATGCCGCAGGGGCCCATGGTGCAGCCACGGTTCATGATCATGTAGGTGCGGTCGATATAGTCGGGGGTGGATACTCCGTTGGTGACCAGGGTCTGGGCGGCGTTTGCCATGGGTACCAGCAGGGTATTCAGCACGTAGCCATTCTGCTCCTTCTGCACGGGGATAGGCACCATGCCGATCTCTATGGTAAAGCGTGTCACCGCCTGCAGGGTTGCCTCCGCCGTGGTGGGGTGGGCCATGATTTCACCCACGTTTAGTGCCCAGATAAGGTTGGCAAAGTGCAGGGTGCAGTATTTTTCGGGCCGGCCGGTGGCCTCGGCGAACTGGCTGGGCAACAGCGTGGATGAATTGGTCGCCACCAGGGTGTGATCCGGCAGGTAAGCCGCCAGTTCCCGGTACACTGCGGTTTTCACATCGGGGACTTCGGGCACGGCCTCGATCACCAGGTCGGCTGCCGCCACTGATGCCGCCATATCCGTGGTAAATTCCAGCCTGGCCCGGGCCTGCTCGATCATGGCTTCAGTGGCACCCAGATCCTGCATATAGATGTCGGCATAGCGCAGTTGGGCCGTGCGACAATGGGCCAGTCCCTCCTCGTGCAGGTCATACATCACCACGTTCTTGCCTTTGAAGGCGCTCTGCCAGGCGATTTGCCCGCCGAGCACGCCGGCACCGAGGACGGTTACATTATCGAGGCTTGGTGTTTGCATAGGGTTCTCCATTGTTGTCTATTGTCGGTTCCTGGAGCATCAAGTATAAGCAATGACTGCTACAAGGTAACGTATCCCATCAGATATCATTTCCTATGTTGCCGGGCTCTACTATCGCTTCAATCCGAGCCACCGAGATGTTGAAGATCTCCTGGCTGAACGCGGCATCACCGTTAACTAAGGGGCCACCCGCCTATGGTGTATTAAGTTTGGAGCCAAATATGCCAGGCGATTGAAGCGTATACATAGCGGATATGGCGACACTTTCTACATCGATTACGAAGGAGTTAATTTGCCGATACCGCAATAACTGTGGAACCGCCCATCGGGTGTAGGGTATCGTGTATTGTTGGATACGCAATTCAACCGGAAGCCAGCCATGAAGCCCTTTGAAGGTATTACCATCATTGAGTTTTCCACGATGATTACCGCCTCACTCGCCGCCATGATGATGGGCGAGCAGGGCGCGCGGGTGATCAAGGTAGAACCAACTGATACCGGTGATCCCATGCGTTACATCGGCACCGCCAAGGGTGGTATCTCCAGTCTGTTTGCCAACTGCAACCGGGGCAAGGAGTCGATTCGTATCAATATCAAGGATGACCAGGGGCAGGCCCTGATCCAGGAGATGACCAGGAGCGTCGACATCCTGATCCATAATTTCCGGCCGGGAGTCATGGACAGGTTCAATCTTGGCAGTGATCAGTTGCGGGCGGAGAATCCCCGCCTGATCTATATGGCCATATCGGGCTTTGGCAGCGAAGGTCCATTGCGTGATGCACCGGCTTATGATCCCGTGATACAGGCGCATAGCGGGATGACGGCAGCCCAGGGCGCGGGCTCTCATGAATTCATTCGAAACCTGATGTGCGACAAGATGACGGCCTATACGGCCTGGCAGGCGATAACGAGTGGCCTTTATGTCCGCGAGAGAACCGGGGAGGGCCAGCACATCGATCTGTCGATGTTGGATGCGAGCATGGCTTTCCTGTTCCCCGACGCCTACCAGAACCACACATTGCTGGATGAGGATATTGAGTTGCAGCCTTTGCTCTCGGATCTGCTCTATCAATTGACCGTAACAAGTGACGGTGCACTGAACATGGCTGCGGCGACTGACCGGCAACGCCAGGGGGTTCTGCGGGCACTGGGTAAAGAGAGCCTGATGGACGATCCCAGATTTAATACCCTGGAATCGCTAATGGCTAATTTCAAAGAATACAGCGCAATCATGAAGGAAGCCTTTCTCGAGTTGAGCACCGAAGAAGCACTGGAGAAATTAAAGGCCAATGATGTCCCCTGCGCCCGCTGCCACACCCTTGATGAAGTCTTAGCGCAGCCGCAGGTGGCAGCAAATAATTCAATCGAGGTGCGGCAACACCCGCTGATGGGTCGCATGCGCGTAATCAAGTCGCCTGCGAGGTTTGCCGGCGAGGCGTTGGAGCCCGGCGGCCACTGCCCTGCACACGGTGAACATACCGATGACGTGCTGGCCTCCATGGGTATCGATGCGGCGCGGGTGGAATCACTGAAGGCCAGTGGGGTGGTTAGCTAAAGAGGCAGCGGGTACCGACAAACAACTTATTCTTGCTCGAAAAGTGGGCATTGAAGCATAGAAGATATAAATGGTCTGTCGTGAGTAGATTGCCTCTCTGACCGTTATTCCAGTGTTGAATCAACCAACCCCGCCCCAGGCCCGGGGCATTTGCATATTGAGCCGCTCCAGGCCCCCGTTCACCCCCAGGATTTCGCCGGTAACATAACTTGCAGCCGGTGAGCACAGGTAGAGCGCCCCGAGGGCGATATCCTCCACCTCCCCGAGGCGCCCCATGGGGGTCAGTTCCACCATGGTCTGTTCGATCTCGTCGTTCAGCACTGTATTCAGTGCATCGGTCCTGGTCGAGCCGACAGCGATCGCATTAACCCGCACTTTCGGCGCGAATTCCTGGGCCAGTTCCCGGGTGAGCAGGGACAGAGCGCCCTTGGCCGTGCCATAAGCGGCGAAACAGGGCGTGGGCTTGTGTCCAGCGATGGAGGATATATTCAGGATGTTGCCTCCACCCGCAGATTCCACCATGAGTGGGGCGCAAATACGCGACAGCTCGAAAGCGGTGGTGACATTGAATCGCATGGCGCCCTCGAATTCACTGGCGCTGGTCTGGCTGACCGGTTTCGGAGGAAACCCACCGGCGTTGTTGACCAGTACATCGATCCTGCCAAACTGCGTCATGGCGGCGTCCGCCAGGGCTTGCAATTGATCGAACTGGAGCACATCCGTGGGGACAGCCAGCGCCTGCGAACCGAGGTCCTCGATCTCCTTCGCCACCTGTTCGAGATCCGACAGGGTGCGCGCACCGAGCACGACCCTGGCGCCGGCTTCCGCCAGCGCCCGGGCAATCCCCGCCCCGATGCCCTTGCCTGCGCCGGTAATCACCGCGACCTGGCCATCCACCCTGAACCTTTCCATTAATGCCATGCCAATCCCCCCAAGTCTTTACCCGTGTCCCGGCCCGAGGGCTAAAGATATACTGCGCGCAATCGAAAAGATGCGCTGGAGATAACTTTATACCCTGGGGATCGGAAAATACCAAATCGCAACACCCCGTTTATTTGCCCTATACTTGAAGGTCGCCAGGCACGAGAGAGGCGCACGATGCATTCATCACTGAAATTACTGGGCTTTTTCATCAAGTCGGAGATCGGCAAACGGTTCCCTAGACTCGTTGCAAGGCCCACCTTCGAGGAAATCAGAAGCGTACTGGACTCGCCCGGGTTACCTTTCGAAATCGAGAAGGTCGAGATCGAAGGCCGCACCATTCGCAGCTGGAAAAATGCCGCGCCATCCATGGCGGCGCTGGTTGAGAAAAGCCGCCAATACGACGATATGGATTTCATCGTGTATATGGACGAGCGCCTGAGCTATGCGGAACACTATAGAAGGGTGGCGGCGGTGGCACATCAGCTCATCGACCACTTCGGTATAGAGAAAGGCGACCGGGTGGCGATCGCGATGCGCAACTACCCGGAATGGTCGATCGCTTTCTGGGCGGCTGCCGCGGCCGGTGCGGTGGTGGTGCCCTTGAACGCCTGGTGGACCAGCGACGAACTCGAATACGGCTTGATCGATTCCGGTACCAGGCTGATTTTCGCCGATGCCGAGCGGCTGGAGAGGTTGCAGCAGATTGCAAAAGAACTTCCTCTGCAACATATAGTGGCGGTACGTTGTGAAGCGGTACCCGAGGATGTCACCGCCTTCGATACCTTATTGCACGGTAAGACCGATCCCCTGAACTTACCTGCGGTGTCGATTGAGCCCGACGATAATGCCACCCTGTTTTATACCTCGGGCACCACCGGCTTCCCCAAGGGAACGCTGGGAACCCACCGCAATTTCTGTAGCGCCGCTCTCACCATGCCCTATAGTGCGGTGCAGGGAATGTTGCGCAGTGGCAGCAGCCTGCTCGATCTGATGGCTCTGAAGAAGACGCCACGGGCCGCCCTTTTGACAGTCCCCCTGTTTCATGTGACCGGCTGTCACGGCATCATGCTTGGCATCTTGAGCAATGGCGGCAAGCTGGTGATGATGCACAAATGGGACCCCGTCGCCGCCCTGGAGCTGATCGAGCGGGAAAAGATCAATACTTTCGGTGGTGTGCCGACTATGATCAGGCAGCTTCTGGATGCTAACGAGACTGAAAAGCGGGACCTGTCCTCTGTGACGAATGTCGGTTACGGCGGGGCACCCGCACCGCCGGACCTGTTACGCAGGATCAAACAGTTGATGCCGGCAGTGGGTGCCTCCAATGGCTGGGGTATTACCGAGACCTCGGCAGGCATCACCGCAAACAGCAGGCAGGACTACAGCGATAAACCGGACAGCGTCGGGCCCGCCGCCCCGGTATGTGATGTCAAGGTCGTCGATGAAAATGGTAAACAGCTTGCCGCCGGTGAGTTGGGAGAGCTGTGGGTGCGTGGTCCCAATGTGGTCAAGGGCTACTGGCAACAGCCGGAGGCCACGGCCAACGCGTTTACCGACGGGTGGTTCCATACAGGTGACGTGGGAAAAATTGATGCGCAGGGCTTTATCTACCTGCTTGACCGGCTCAAGGACATGATTATCCGCGGGGGTGAGAACATCTACTGCGCCGAAGTAGAGGCGGCGCTGTCGGATCATCCCGCGGTGGTAACGGCCTGTGTATTTGGTCTGCCTGATGAGGTTTTGGGCGAGCAGGTCGGTGCTGTCGTCCAATTAGACTCGCATGACGCGGTATCCGAGCAGCAGTTACAGGAATTTGTCGCTGATTGCCTTGCAGCCTTCAAGGTGCCGACAAAAATCTGGACACGCAGCGATCCCCTGCCCACAGGGGCCACCGGAAAGGTGCAGAAGAAGGAGCTGAAAGCTTTTTATACTGAGCTAAACCAGATAAGTTGAAGTGGTGCCGACAAGTTAACGGGCTGCAACTGGTAGAATCGGCCCATGAGCACATACACACGACCCCGATTCCCAACTGACATCATTATCTCTGGAGAGCGGTCCACCAGGACGGTGAGGCAGGCTCAAAGGTTTGTTAGTGTTCATGCTGCAGTGCAGAACTTATTCAATCTGAGCAGGCACGTTGTCGCGCTCAGCATTACCGTGATCTCAGGATCAATGCGTTTGGTGAGTGTGGTAGGGCAGTGGCCTGGGATCAGGAGCTAGTTTTCCTCGGTCTTGAGGAGTTAACTTGTCGATACCTTAGAATATTATTAGGCTTGGGGGTCTCAAATGTCAGAGTACTATATTCTCACTGTCCTGGCGGCTTTCGTTTTCTTATACAGCATTGTAGCCTCAAGACTGGAACGGACCCCAGTCAGCGGAGCGGTCGTGTATCTTTTTGTCGGCCTGGTCTGCGGCACCCATGGTCTGGGTATTCTTGATCTCGATGTTGATGGCGAAGGAATACAGCGACTGGCCGAATTCACGTTGGCATTGGTGCTCTTTGCCGATTCCTCCAACGCCAATCTGGGTGTGCTCCGTGAAGTAAAGGGTATACCGACCCGTCTGTTGTTGATTGGCCTGCCTCTTACTATCGCCGCAGGTTTTGCGGTCGGTGTATTGACCTTTGACCAGCTTACGTTCATCGAAATCGCCCTGCTGGCCACCATGCTGGCGCCCACCGATGCCGCGCTTGGGCAGGCGGTGGTGACCAATGAGTCGGTTCCCGATTCGGTGCGGGAAAGCCTGAATGTTGAAAGCGGCCTGAACGATGGCATTTGTGTACCTGTACTGCTGATTTTCCTCGCGCTCGCTGCGGGAAATACCTCAGGTGATGAAACTGCGGAAATGGTTTTTGCGCTGCCTGCCCAGGCGATCGGGATTGGCGCCGGCGTGGGTATTGTGTTGGCACTCTCCGGCAGCTTCCTTGTCAGGTTTTGCGGTGCCAGGGGATGGATCAGCGGGGCCTGGACTGGGATACCGGTCGCGGCACTGGCCATGCTTTGTTTTGCACTCTCCCAGTGGCTGGGCGGTAGTGGGTTTATCGGTGCGTTTGTTGGCGGCCTGTTGTTTGGCGGTTTGATAAAAGGCCATGAGGTAAAAGAGGAGCTATTGCGCGGTGCAGAGGGACTGGGCAACGTGATGTCACTGCTGACCTGGTTCGTGTTTGGCGCGGTGGCCTTTGGGTACGGACTTCAGAATATGACCTGGCAGGTAATTATTTATGCCCTGCTTAGCCTGACGGTGATACGCATCGCACCGGTAATGCTCTGCCTGGTCGGTGTGAATATGCGCTTTGATTCGAAGCTGTTTCTCGGCTGGTTCGGCCCAAGGGGGCTGGCAAGTATCGTCTTCATTGTTATGGTCATCGGCGAAGATTTGCCTGGTGGCGACACACTCACGGCGGTGGTTACCTGCACCGTGGCAATGAGCATTATCGCACATGGCCTGAGTGCCGTTCCCTACGCGGCCTGGTACGGTAAGGTCGTGGCCGGCAGGGAAGGGGCGGTTTAGTTCCAACTGGGTTGCCGACAAGTTAACCGGCTGCAACTGGTAGAATCGCCGATGAATACTTACAAGTGAGTCCGGTTTCCTCCCGACATCATCAGTTATGCGGTCCGGCTGTACCACAGATTCAATCTCAGTCACCGAGACGTTGAAGATCTGCTAGCGGAGCGCGGAATCACGGTCAGCTATGAGACCATCCGGCTCCGGTGTATCAAATTCGACACCCTGTACGCCAAGCGATTAAAACGAAGGTCCCGAGGATACGGTGACAGTTTGCGATCATCTACAGATCAACATAAGGTAGGGACAGCCATGGATTGCAGCCAAGTCCCTCAAATTCAACCTTTGTAAAATACATGCCTCGTGGAAGATATGGCCCAATCATATCTTCTTCGTCATTCAAAAAGCCTCCGGTAGGTCCCTGGGGTGGGTTGTCAGAGCAATCCCCGCCAAAATCACATTGCCACTGGAACTCCCGACCAACTGACGGTAGGCCGCCCCGTGCGAAGCCAGTTACTCTATCCAGCTGAGCTACGGGCGCTTGGAAGTCAGATTGTACCAGCTGTGATCAACTTCCTGTTTCCATTCTCTGGGTATTTCCCTTCCAAGACTACCGGAGTGTTTCGGTTGGACAGGTCGGGTTCTACCGTGTCAATTAGTCGTGGATCCGGCAAGATGGTGGGGCCGGGCGCGCGGTAGCAGAAGGACTTAACGGGCCGGCCTCCCGGCTTCGACCTGACATTCATTGACTTTTAATCATGATGATTAACGTTTTACTGTCGGGGGAATCCCTGCTGGCTATGGTCATAGTTTTGGATTCCCGCGTAAATCGCAATAGCAAACTATTGTCCTCAACCAGTACCCATCCGTCCCTGCTGGAATCTTGTCGGTAGAATTCGAGGATATCTTCGCCGTCAGACTTCAGTTCGAAAATCCAGGTGGGGTTATCCCCATAGCCATTGCCAATACCGATGCTCGAATCGATTGCGGGATGTGCCTCGATCCCGTATTTTCCAAGACGAGATGCCGCTGCGGCCTGGGAGTAGAGGACGTAAACGAGGAGTGGGATCAGCAGGAAGCTTAGTATCACAAAACTCGCCTGTTGCAGCCAGGCGCCCGTGCGTGGGGGGCTGACGAAACCGAAGTAAAAGGCCTGTATTTCGACAGCGATTAAGAAGACCAGTAGCAGGATAAGGCTGGTATCCACTGCTGTCAGTTCAACGTGATTGGGTAGGGGCCTATAGAGTCGAGGCCGAGCCCAGCAGCAACTGCCAGCGAACCAAAAAGGATGTAAATGATTCCCAGTATTCGATACATCAGCATCGAGCCTAGCAGAATGCCGATCTTGGAGTAGCGTGGCGTGCGCAGCAGCCAGAGGCCAACAAAGATAATTCCGATTCCGATAATGACGTAGGGCATCAATACTCTGATAATGTTTTATGTTTTGGGTTTACGTATAGGGTACACGTAAACAGCGTAATCTATAATGTCGGGCGCTCAGTTGAGTTATAAGTCTATGATTTTTATAGAAAATGGTGGGCCCAGAAGGACTTGAACGGCAGCGGCCGACCGTCCTATCGCGGCCTCTTTTTCATGATCTGGATGGCCGCTTTTTCAGTGCCACGTTAGCTGGTGCCTTGGTTGCGGTCGTCTTTGATTTCCCGGGCTTTTTCGGTGCCGCCTTTTTGGCCGCGACTTT